>JALNYP010000028.1 GCA_023229795.1 Syntrophobacterales bacterium | reverse complement strand
AGGCACAAAGGCCCAGCTAACCGGCAAATTCGCTCTCATAGATTTTGATTAACCTGAGCGCCGGCTAGAAATGGCCCGCCGACGCTAAAACACCAACATGAAATCACGACTTTCTGGATGAGAACTATTTAGTATTTGATCACCAAATCAAGCAAGCCGGGATGACTACGAACGGCAAAGTAAATTGGGAAGGTCTGAAGAGCGCGATTCCACGGTTTTTGTGGCCGGATAAAAAATTTAGCATTGTAGATGAAATCTTGGCACAGTTATATCATGTCAATTCAATAAGAGAAATAGATATTGGGAAAAACATTTTCGGGATTGGACAAGTGGATTTTGGATACTTTTCATTGCTTATAGTTCCAGCAATTATTTTACTCATCTTTATAGTTATGGCCGGCCTCGTCAGGGTAACTGCTCAATACCCTACTTTTTTATGGCTATTTTCGTCTACTATTCTCTTCTTTTTGATTAATGTTGAAGAGAACGGCAACGAAATATTCTATCTGGCGAGAAATATAATCTTTATCCTGGCTCTCTTCGGAATCTATATTCTGGCTCATAAAACCTATGAAAGACTGTCCTCTTCCCAGGTGTAATGTTAAGCTTATGGGCAAGTTAGCTGAGAAAAGCCGAAGCTGCCTCAAGTCATTGGAACGGGTTTTCTTTGAGGCGATCAACGAATTCCTGTCTTACCTGGTGGGGAAAACCGGGTTCGCCTGGTGGATATTTTATATTTTCGTCCGCATACTGCCGGTGCCGGTAGTTAGGGTGCGGGGGGTTCCCATCAGAGTGATTATCGCCTTGAATGAAGTCGGAGTGTATAACACCGTCAAGATTTGGGAAGAGCGGGAACTCGAAGTCCTGGATTGGATCGATCAGTTTGAGCCAGGCTGCACGTTCTTTGATATCGGCGCGTCTTTCGGTACGGAAACTTTATACGCGGCGCTGAAGCAGAACGGCCCGGAAAAGATTGTGGCCTTTGACCTCTCTTTGCCCGCCTCCTTTAATCTGGCCTACAATATCAATCTGAATAATATTACCAAGGTCGAGCAATATTATCTGGCCTTAGCCGATGGCCTGAAATTGCTGACTTTTTCCGAACCCAGCCAATATTTTTCCGTTAAAGGCAGAGAGAAGCATGACAAGATAACTTATAAAACTCTGTCCATCTCCTTGGATCAATTCATTCAGATGACCGGCATCACTCCCGATTATATAAAAATCGATGTGGACGGCGGCGAGGAAAATCTTATTCTGGGGATGGCCGAAATTGTTCGGAATCCCAGATTGAAATCGGTGGTCATCGAAGTCAGCGAGAAATCGGAAGCCGCAGTCACTCCCTTTTTTCAGAACGCGGGCTTCAGCGCGGTTTATGAACGGATAGTAGGGGAAGAAGAGCAGCAATTCTTTAAAAATATAATCTTCCGCAAGAACCCCTCCTGCTGATGGACCCGGTCAAACTCGGGGGACTTAGACGGCCGGGGGCCTGGGCTGCGACTTGCCATTCTCCGGCGGTTTGGATAGGATGAGACCATGAGCACCGCGTTCAGCTTTTTCCTGCGGCTGTTCCTCTGCTTCGTGGCGGCCAAATTCCTGCTCCAGGCCATCGGAGTGGAGGGCCGGGGCTACCTGGTAGGCCTGACCATCCTCTTTCTAGGCAACGTTTATTTATTTAGCTACCTGGTATTCCGGGATCAAACGGCTCCCCCGATTCGGAAAGAAAGCGGCGGGCCGCCAAAGCCCACTGACGCCGCTCCTCAAGGGGAGAAGGCCCCCGAGAATCCCCTTCCTCCCGAGGTGTGAGGCGGCCTCAGACCGCCGACGGGGATGGCTATGGACAGTTGGCTAAATCCCCGGGGTCGCCGGATTTCAGGCCTGGTCTCCGGCCTGGTAAAGGCTCGCAAGCCGATAACTTGGAGATGGCCGGGGAAGTCTGCCGTCTAGAATGATTAGGCGCCGCGAGCCGGGGTCATTTTTTGCTTGACACTAAATTTGTGAATGTTTTAACATTCAAAAGCTCTAATCCGCTCCTCAAGGTGAAACGAAACCATTCAAATGCAATTAACCACTCATTTAACCGAAAAAAAATCCACCATTCTGGGTCGCTGGCTCACCATGATTTTTGAGAGCTATCCCCCTGAGACGGCAATTTTTTTGCGGAAGGAAAAGAACCGCTTCGACAATCCGGTGGGTTACCGGATCTCCGAAGGGCTGGAAGGGCTCTATGACGCGCTCATCCACGACTTCGACCGAGAGCGGGTCCTGACCTTTCTCGATGAAATTATCCGCATCCGGGCGCTCCAGGATTTCTCCCCCTCTCAAGCCCTGGCCTTTATTTTTTTATTGAAGAATGTGGTGCGCCAGGAGTTGGCCAAAGAAATCGCCGGAGAGAAGCTGGCAGCGGAACTCCAGGACCTGGAGAGCAGAATTGACGGACTGGCCCTGCTGGGATTTGATGTCTACGTCAAGCGCCGGGATAAACTCAACGAAATGAAGGTTGGCGAGATGAAGAGCAGGATCAGCGGCTTTTTGCGTAAATCGGGCATGAATGCTGACGACCTGTAGCAGGTAATGGCAGCAAACGGTTAACTGAAACGAGGTGACAGTACATGGATTTTTTTAAGCGTCATTTCTTTGTGGCCTTGTTCGCGGTCCTGGGACTGATAATCATCGCCTACGTGGGAGTTATGGGCAACCTCCAGCTGCTGTTCGGGGTGGTGTTGCCTTACCTGGCCGCGCTCATCTTCGTGGAAGGTCTGGTTTACCGGGTCATCCAATGGGCCCGGTCTCCGGTACCTTTCCGGATTCCCACTACCGGCGGCCAGGGCCGTTCCCTGCCCTGGATCAAACGGGACTTGGGAGAGAAGCTGGACAATCCCTCCGACTTTCCTCATCTCGTCGGCCGTATGGCCCTGGAAGTCCTGGCCTTCCGCAGCCTGTTCCGGAACCTGCGCACCGAACTGGTGAAAGACCCGGAAAACCCTGAAGGCGCCCGGCTGATCCACTGGTCTTACAAATGGCTCTGGTTGGGAGCCATAGCCTTTCATTACGCTTTTCTCATGGTTATCCTGCGCCACCTCCGGTTCTTCACCGAGCCCGTGCCGTATCCTATCGCTCTGCTCACCGACGTGGACGGTTTCTTCCAGTTCTTCACGCCTGCGGTTTACCTGAGCGGCGTGGTGCTGGTAGTGGCGGTGGCTTACCTGCTGGCCCGGCGGATTACCAATCCGACCCTGCGGTATATCTCGTTGGCCGCGGATTACTTTCCCCTGTTCCTGATTTTGGGTATCGGCATCACCGGCATCCTCATGCGGTATTTCTTCAAGACCGACGTGGTGGCAGTGAAAGAGTTGGCCCTCGGCCTGGTGACCTTGCACCCTATGATCCCGGCGACGCCCATCAGCCCGCTGTTTTACGTCCACCTCTTCCTGGTCTGCGTGCTCTTTGCCTATTTCCCCTTTAGCAAGCTGATGCACGCCCCCGGGGTGTTCATGAGCCCCAGCCGGAACATGATCTCCAATAACCGCTGGGTCATGCACGTCAACCCCTGGAATTATCCGGTCAAATTCCATTCGTATGCGGAATATGAAGATAAGTTTAGGGAACCCATGATCGAGGCCGGGATCCCGGTTGATAAGGAGCAATGAGTTTATGGCTAAGGGTCCGACACCAAAAGAGTTACTCACCGGGTTGAGCTATAAGCCGCCGGAGAAAGGCTGGATGGATGTCAAGCCGGACTTCCGGCCGGGCACCTATTGTAATCCCGCCGCCCCCAAGTGGATGGAGTGGCTCAGCTACCCCTTCCCGGCAAAGCGTTCGATACCGGACAACGAGTGGGCGCTGCCCGAGAATTGGAAAGAAATCGTCCTGGAGGGCATGGAAGACCGGCTGAAGCGGTTCCGGTCCCTCAAGGTCTTTTTCGATATCTGCGTGCGCTGCGGAGCCTGCGCCGACAAGTGCCACTTCTTCCTGGGCACAGGCGATCCGAAGAACATGCCGGTCCTCAGGGCCGAACTGCTGCGCTCGGTTTACCGGCGCTACTTTAAGAAGATCGGCCGGGTGCTGGGAGAAATCGCCGGGGCTCGGGACCTGACGGAAGACGTGATCAAGGAATGGTTTTTCTATCTGTACCAGTGCACCATCTGCCGGCGGTGTTCGCTGTTCTGCCCCTACGGCATCGACATGGCGGAGATGACGCTTCTGGGCCGGGAGCTGCTGGCTTCCATCGGCCTGAACATCGACTGGGCCCTGGCGTCCGTGGGCCAGTGCTACGACAAAGGCAGCCACATCGGCGCCACTCCCCAGGCCTTTAAGGACATGGTGGACTTCCTGGCCGAGGAAAACGAGCGCATCACCGGCATCAATACCATGCCACCCATCAACCGCAGGGGCGCCGAGATTCTCTTCGTCATGCCCTCCGGCGACTACTTCGCCGATCCCGGCACCTTTACCATGATGGGCTATATGTTGCTGTTCAAGTATCTCGACCTGGACTACACCCTGAGCACCTACGCGGCGGAGGGCGGCAACTTCGGCTGGTTCGTTTCTCACGAGATGGGCAAGCGCCTGAACGCCAAGATCTACCACGAAGCCAAACGCCTGGGGGTGAAGTGGATCCTGGGCGGCGAGTGCGGCCACATGTGGCGGGTCTGCAACCAGTACATGTCCACCTGGTGGGGGCCGGTGGACTTCCTGGAAGAGCCGGTATCTCCCATCACCGGCACCCGCTTCGAGAACGCCAAGGTCCACAAGATGGTGCATATCTCGGAATTCACCGCGGACCTCATCAAGAACGACAAACTCAACATGGACCCCCAACGCAACGCCCATATCAAGATGACTTTCCATGACTCCTGCAACACCGCTCGGGGCATGGGAATCTTGGAAGAGCCGCGCTACATCATCAACAACGTGCTGCCCGAGGGTAACTTCGTAGAGATGCCTCCCAACACCATCCGGGAGAAGGCCTTCTGCTGCGGCAGTTCCAGCGGCATCAATGCCAACGAGAACATGGAGCTGCGCATGCAGGGCGGCTTCCCCCGGGCCAACGCGGTGCGGTTCGTCCACGAAAAGTACGGGGTGAACCACCTGGGCTGCATCTGCGCCCTGGACCGGGCCACTCTCCCCACCCTGCTGCAGTACTGGGTGCCGGAGGTGGAGGTTACGGGCATCACCGAACTGGTGGGCAATGCCCTGATATTCCCGGATGAGCTAGAGCGGACCACCGACCTTCGCGACCGCGACCTGGTAGGCTTTGGTGAGTTGGCGGAGGAAGCCGGGGAGGAAGAGGAATAACATGGCTGACTACAAAAACGAATTCGGGGTTTTTGCTGAGCGACCGAAGGTCGAGAAGAAGATATTCGACCGCAACAGGGTCATCGCCGGGTTGGTCATCTTCGTGGTGCTGATCACCATCCCTCTTTGGCAGAACCTGGGCAAAATCGTGGCGGCGCCGGCGCCCAGTCTCGATACGCCGGTCATCAAGCAACTGGCGGAAAAGGACAAAAAGTGCGTGATGCCCACAGAGTGGATGCGGGCCAATCATATGCAGATGCTCGTCGAGTGGCGGGACAACGTGGTCCGCACCGGAGAGCAGCAAGTCACCACCCCCCGGGGCCGCGATTTTGTCGCTCCGGACGGGAAAACATACCTTGCCAGCCTGACCAATACTTGCTTGAACTGCCACTCCGACAAGACTAAATTTTGCGATCAATGTCACAACTACGTTGCTGTAGTGCCTAACTGTTTTGGTTGCCACCTGCAGGAAGGCAAGAAGCTGGCGGAGGCGAAGTGATGGGTATCGATAGACGGGAATTTATCAGGCTGGCCGGACTCTCCGCCCTCTTGGGGCTTGGGGGTAAAGGAGCTTTTGAATTATTGGCGCCGGGGCGGGTGGATGCGCAGATGATGCCGGAGCCCACAGCCCTGAAGGGCAAGAGATGGGCCATGGTGGTGAACCAGAAGAAACTGGATGATGCCACCGCGCAGGCGTGCATCGCCGCCTGCCATCATGTGCACAATGTCCCGGATTACCTCAATCCCCCGGATGATAAGCTGAAACTGGATCCCGCGGTGGCCAACCGCTATCAGATCAAGTGGCTCTGGACCACCCACTTCCATAACGCCTTCCCCGGGGAGGAGCAACCGAACCTCGCCGAGAAGGTGGAGCACATGAACTTCTTGGTGCTCTGCAACCACTGCCAGAATCCTCCCTGTGTGCGGGTGTGTCCCACCAAGGCCACCTTCCAGCGGGAGGACGGCATTGTCATGATGGACATGCACCGCTGCATCGGCTGCCGTTTCTGCATGGCCGGCTGCCCCTTCGGCGCCCGGAGCTTCAATTGGCGGGACCCGCGGCCTTATATCAAGGAACAGTTTCCCGGTTATCCCACCCGGGAGATCGGGGTGGTGGAAAAATGCACCTTCTGCGCCGAACGGTTGGCCCAGGGGATGATGCCGGCCTGTGTGGAGGCCTCCGGGGGAGCTTTGATCTTTGGCGACCTGGAGGATGAAAAGTCCGAAGTGCGGCAGAGCCTCCGGACGTACTTCACCATCCGGCGGAAGGCCCATCTCGGTACGAACCCGCAAGTTTACTATATCGTGTGAGGTAGGTCATGCTTGAAAAGGCGCTGGTCGGTACGAAACGATACTATGGATTGCTGGCGATCCTGGCGGGCATCTTCGCGCTGGGGTTTTTCTTCTATTTAAAGCAGTTGAATTTCGGCTTGGGCATCACCGGCATGGGCCGGGACGTGTCCTGGGGGTTCTATATCTCCCAGTTCACCTACCTGGTCGGGGTGGCGGCCTCGGCGGTCATGGTGGTCCTGCCGTACTACCTCCACAACTACAAGGCCTTCGGCCGGGTGACCATCCTGGGCGAATTCCTGGCAGTGGCCGCGGTGTCCATGTGCGTTACCTTCGTGCTGGTGGATATGGGGCGGCCCGACCGGGTCTTCAATGTCTTCAAGTATCCCACTCCCGGCTCGGTTATGTTCTGGGATATCATCGTCCTGAACGGCTATCTTATCCTCAACATCCTGATCGGCTGGAACGTCCTGGAATGCGAGCGTCATTCGATCGCGCCGCCCAAATGGGTCAGATTTCTGAGTTACGTATCCATTCCCTGGGCCGTTTCCATTCACACGGTCACCGCGTTCCTGTACGCCGGCTTACCGGGACGGGGCTACTGGCTCACCGCCATCCTGGCCCCTCGGTTTCTGTCCTCGGCCTTTGCCGCGGGCCCGGCGCTGCTTATTCTTCTGTGCCTACTGGTTCGGAAGGTCTCCAAGTTTGATCCCGGCAAAGAACAGATTCAATCTCTGGCCAAGGTCGTCACCTACGCCACTCTGATCAATGTGTTCTTCTTCTTTTGCGAAGTCTTTACGGTATTCTACAGTCAGCTCCCCGACCACATGGCCCATTTCAAATACCTGTTCGTGGGCCTCGACGGCAAAGGCCAGTTGGTGCCGCTCATGTGGTTCTCCATCGTGGGTATGACCTTGGCGGCCTTATTTCTGGTCAACCCCAAGCTTCGGAAAAACGAGAATACCCTGGCGGCCCTGTGCGGCCTGGTGATCATCACCACCTGGCTTGACAAGGGGTTGGGGCTGATGACCGGTGGCTTTGTGCCCAATCCCCTGGAGCAGGTCACCGAGTACTGGCCCACCATGCCCGAAGCCATCATCGCCCTGGGCATCTGGGCCATGGGATTCTTGGTTCTTACCTTGCTCTATAAGGTTGCCGTATCCATTAAGGAAGAAATCAAGGCGTAGGGGTGCCTGACTTTTATGCTAAAGGGAGGTGAAATATAATGGCCTGGCGTGTTGAAATAGATGCCGATAAGTGCACGGGCGACGAAGAATGCGTCAACGTCTGTCCCGTGGGGGTGATGGAGATGCAGGGTGATAAGGCCGTGGTGGTGAATGAAGATGAGTGCCTGGGTTGCGAGAGCTGCATTGAGGTTTGCCCCTCGGGCGCCATCACGGTAACCGAAACCTAATCTGAACTGGTTGTCATGAAGACGCCGACCTGGCCGACAGATCGGCGTCTTTTCGTATGTCCATATAACTTAATCTGTAGGGGAGGTGAAGTACATGGGTTGGGAAATCGAAATCGATACCGATAAGTGCACCGGCGACGAAGAATGCGTGAATATTTGTCCGGCGGGCGTACTGGAAATGGAAGATGGTAAAGCCGTGGCAGCTAATATCGATGAGTGTTTGGGTTGCGAGAGCTGCGTGGAGGCCTGCACCTCGAGCGCCATTACCGTGACCGAGACTTGAACCGATTATTAGGCTCACATAAAAACGCCGGTCTGGCCTGAGACCGGCGTTTTTTTTAGGGGGGCAGGGAAGGGAGGAGATGCGGCCATCCCCCGGCCTGAGGCCAGGGGAAGCGACAGGGCCCCCCACTCGGTGAGATGTTGAAGAATGCTGGAAGCCTGTATCAGTCTCAGGTCCCGGCAAAACCTGACGCGCCCGCGTTACTTGGCATAGGGGTTGACTAAATGGACCGGCACCGGCGAGTTGGCCATGACCTTTTGGGCCACGCTGCCGAAGTCGCTACTCTTTTGATCCAGATCGTCGTGACCGCGGCCGTGAGAGGTCAGGACCACCATGTCGGCCTTGGTGTCCTTGATCATCTTGAGGATCTCGGCCGCGGCGTCGCCCAACACCAGCTTGACCTCGATGTTGGGGCAGGCCTTTAATTCCTTGGCGCACACCTCTTCCAGGTGCTTTTTGGCCTGCTTCAATTCCCAACCCTGAAAATGTTCTAACTGGGTCTCGCTGGGGTCGCCATAGGCGCGGAGATAAGACGCCAAATCCACCCCGACGTACAGGAGGATGACTTTAGCCTGATACTTTCCGGCGAGTGAGGACACGTGTTTGGCGGCCTTGATCGAATTCTTGGACAAGTCTGTGGGCCAGAGGATGGTGCGTACTTCCATCGAGGACCTCCCTGTTTCGGTAAATGTGCCATTAATATAAGCACATCACCCCCGATTGGGAAGGGTTTGGAGAAAATTCCAGCCGCTTTTATGACGGTTTTCCGGGCGGTTTAAGCAGAAACTTTCCAGGGGGAGTAGAGGGGGCGGTGAAGGCGCCGCCCCGACGGCTTTTAACTGATTTGGCGTTTCCGCAGGCGGATGGATTTCGGGGTGACCTCCACCAGTTCGTCGTCGTTGATAAACTCCATGGCCTGCTCCAGGGTGAACTGGCGGGCCGGCACCAGGCGCAAGGCCTCGTCGGTGTTCGCGGCGCGGATGTTGGTCTGCTTCTTCTCCTTGGTAATGTTCACCACCATGTCGTCGGGGCGGGTATTTTCCCCCACGATCAGCCCCCGGTACACCGGGGCATTGGGCTGCACAAAGATAGTGCCCCGGGGCTGCAGGTGGAAGATGGCATAGGGGACGGCCCGGCCGGGGCGGTCGGCGACGAGAACGCCGTTGATGCGGCCGGTGATTTCGCCGGCATAGGGGGTGGTCCCGACCAGGAGGGTGTTTAACAGCCCCGTGCCCCGGGTGTCATTCAGAAACTGGCCCCGAAGGCCGATGAGGCTCCGGGAGGGGATTTCAAATTCCAGGCGGACCCGGCCGGAGCCGTGGTTGACCATCTTCATCAAATGGCCGCGGCGAGAGCTCAGCTTTTCCGTGATGATCCCCACGAACTCTTCGGGAATATCCACCACCGCCAGTTCCAGGGGTTCGCAGAGCTTGCCGTCAATTTCCTGGGTCACGACCTTGGGCTTGGACAGAGACAGTTCAAACCCCTCCCGGCGCATCATCTCGATGAGCACCGCCAGTTGGAGTTCCCCCCGGGCGCTGACCTTAAAGGCGTCCGGGGTCACCGCCGGCTCCACCCGGATGCTGACGTTATAGAGCACTTCCTTGTCCAGGCGCTCCTTAATGTGCCGGGAGGTCAAGAGGCGTCCTTCCTTGCCGGCCAGAGGCGAGGTATTGACCGAGAAGACCATGGAGATGGTGGGCTCTTCCACCGTGATGGCGGGCAGGGGCCGCGGATCTTCCGGGTCACCCAGGGTGTCGCCGATGAAGGCCTCGGGGACTCCGGCCACCGCGGCGAGATCGCCGGCTTCGAGGATCTCCCGAGAGGTGCGCTCCAGGCCATCAAAGCTGTACAACTGGCTGAGATTGGCCTTGCCGGCCAGTTGGCCCTGTTTGAGCAGCGCCACATCATGGCCATGGCGCAGCGCCCCGTTGACGATTTTCCCCACCGCAATGAGGCCCACGTAGTCGCTGTAGTCCAGGTTGGTAACCAAGAACTGCAAGGGGGCCTCCGGATCATAAACCGGGGCGGGGATGGCTTGAAGAATCGTCTCAAACAGGGGAACCAGGTCCTGGCCCTGGCCGTCAGGGTCGGTGAGGGCGATGCCCGCCTTGGCGTTGGTATAAACCACCGGGAATTCCAGCTGCTCTTCGGTGGCGTCCAGGTCGATGAACAGGTCGTAGATTTCGTTCAGGACTTCCTGGATGCGCCGGTCCGGGCGGTCGATCTTATTGATCACCACGATGGCGGGCAAACCCTGCTCCAGGGCCTTGCCCAGGACGAACCGGGTCTGGGGCAGGGGGCCCTCGGTGGCGTCCACCAGGAGGAGGACACCGTCCACCATATTCAGAGTGCGCTCCACTTCGCCGCCGAAGTCCGCGTGGCCCGGGGTGTCCACGATGTTGATCTTGACGCCTTTATAGGTAATGGCCATGTTTTTGGCCATGATGGTGATGCCCTTTTCCCGTTCCAGGTCCATGCTGTCCATGACCCGTTCGACCACTTGCTCATTTTCCCTGAAGATGCCGCTCTGCCAGAGCATGGCATCGGCCAGGGTGGTTTTGCCATGATCGACGTGGGCGATGATGGCCAGGTTGCGCAAATCTTCCCGAACTTTCATAAATATCTCCGATAATTGCAGACATACCTAGGCACGGCGCGCCGTGCCCAAAAATGTAGGACGGGCATTGCCCGCCATGGAGCGTGCGCACCACCCACAAGCACCGGCGGGACGCCGGTGCCACCGTTTAACCAGGACTTTTCAAATGAGAGACAGCGGTTCCGGGCCGGACAGGTAACCCCCATCCGGTGGCTCTTGGCTGGCTGTGGTCCGCGGCAAATTCCCGTCAGTAACCTTTTCAATCTTTTATTATAATGGCTATCCGGTGATTGTGCAACCTCCCCCTCGGCTCGGGGTCCCAAGACGGGTCAAGCCGGAGCTTGACGAACGACGAGCGTTCCCAGACAGGACCCTGGGACCAATGCGGGAAGGGGGGGAGGCATGGGAGCATTAAGTGCCGTGACCGCGCCGGGAAATCCCCGGGGCGATCTCAGAAGGGGCGGCGGAGCAGGAGGCCTTGGATGCTATTACTGACAAAGGGTCTCTACTAATAGGCGGTTTGGCTACTGGGATCGGAGCGGCTTGCAGATTACGGAATGTTTGGGAGCCTGCGCTCACCGGGCACTCCCGCTTTGGGCCACGAAATGCCTCTTTCCGAATGCCTCGACTTCTGTTACCATAAAGAGCATCCTGCCGTATGGGCAAAGGTCCCGGAGCATAGCGTAGCTCGATGCCGAATCTCCAGATACCCATCATTATTCAGGCCACTAATCGTTCCAGCCTCTTTGCCTCCAAAGTGTTAGCGTGTCTTACGGATGACCTCACCGTGCTCGCCTATTTGGTAAAAAGGCTTCAGAGCCTTGGCTTGGGGCCGATTTTGTTGGCCACCAGCAACGAGATCCAGGATGATTCTCTGGCATCAGTTGCCCAACGCACTGGTATCGCTATCTATCGGGGGCACCAGGACAATCTCATCTCCCGGTTGTCGGCCGCGGCCCGCCAATTGGAGTGCAGCCATTTTGTCAGGGTGTACGGCAGTTATCCCCTTACCGACCTCCGGTCCCTGGCCGAACTTGCAGAAACGCATCTGGCCAGGGGGATGGAATACAGCTATAACGAACATCGCTTTGGGGTGCCGTGGGGTCTTGGATGCGAGGTAATAAGCCAGCAGACCTTGGAGAAACTGGCTAACTTCGATTTGACCAGCGAGCAAAAGGAAGCGGGAACCCTTTTCATCCGCCAAAACCCACACTTATTCTCCATCCACCGGTCAGACGCAACCGTTACCCGGCCAAACCTCAAGTTGGCTTTGGAGACTGAACAGGACCTAAGGCTCTTACGGGATATCGTGCATCATCTGCCGGATCCGGACCTGCCATCGATCATCGACTACCTGGATGCCCACCCTATCCTGGCCAACAGCAACCAGCAGGAAACACCCCCTCAGGAAATCGGGCTGGAAAAACTCTTTTTACACCCCGCCAAAATGCAGGCTCTCCTCGATTCCCAGGCTGAGGGGGTGGACCGGACCTATCCCATCAGCGTGGAACTGTCTCTCACCAACCGCTGCAACCTGAAATGTATCTGGTGTTCTGATGCTGATTTGCGTTATCGCCAGGGAATCAATAGTGATCTGGATGACAAGACCCTCTTCGCCTTATTCGATGACCTCAAAGAAGGGGGCACCGGCGGGGTGGTCCTGGAGGGCGGGGGCGAACCCACGCTGCATCGGCACTTTCGTCCGGTGGTGGAAAAATTATCAGAGGTGGGTCTCGGCGCCGGATTGATCACCAACGGCCTGACTCCCCTGCCGGCGGATGTACTCAAGGCCATGCAGTGGGTGCGGATAAGCCTGGACGCCTCCACCCCCGAGGAATTCCAGGCCCTCAAGGGATATGACGGATTTGAAAAGGTCCTGCATCATATCTACCAGTTCGCCGCCTCCTGCCCAATGGTGGGGGTAGGCTACGTTGTTACCAATCGCAACCTTTACGATCTTGAGACCCTGGTGCTGCGGCTGCGGCGCTATGGCGTCTCTTATATCCAGTTTCGGCCGGTCGTTGACTGTCCCGACCTTGCCTCGGGGCACCAGGACCTGGTATACCTAAAGCGCTATCAAACCGCCAGCTTTTCAGTGTTCGTCGATGGCATGCACGAGAATGCCGTGGCCGGCAACGACGGCCTGCCCTGCAGGGCCCACAGCCTGACTACGGTGATCAGCGGCGACGGCAGCGTCTTTCTGTGCGGCCGTCTCAATATTCACCCCTGGCTGCGTCCCCTGGGAAATATCCGCGAGCAGTCCTTCAGGGATATCTGGCTGGGCTCCGAACGCCGCCGGCAGGCCTTGCAGGTGGGAGACAGTCGATTTTGTGAGACCCACTGTCCAACCTGCCGTTTAGCCAAGTTCAACAAACTCCTGGCCCGGTTGAAACGTACGAAATCATCTCATTTTATCTGAGAGGGGAACCATCTATGCGCATCCCCTTTGAACCGGAGTATCGCCGCCGCTATTTTCAATTGCTGGAAGAGGTCTTTGACTCCAATTTTTGGTCCGATGGCCGGATGCTACAGGAGTTCGAGGCAGAATTCGGCGCCTACGCGGGAGTACCAGCCCGGGCGGTAGCCAATGGGGGCACCGGGCTGCTGGCGATTCTGGACTACTTGGATGTTCGGGACCAGGACGTGGTAGTCCCGGCCAATACCTTCTGGGCCACAGCTCAGGCGGCAAAAAAGGCCGGAGCGTGGGTGATCTATGCCGACTGCAACCGGGAGGATCTCTGTCTCAGCCTGGAAGACCTGAAGCGCAAAGTAACATCCCGAACTAAAGCTGTAATCGTGGTCCATATCGGGGGGCACATCGCCTTTCAGATTGAAGACATCGCGGACTTCTGCCGGGACCGGGGCATCCACTTAATTGAAGACTGCGCCCATGTGCATGGTGGCTGGTGGCATGGCAAGACCGGGGGACACTACGGGTTTGCCGGGGCTTATTCTTTTTATGCCACCAAGACCATGCCCCTAGGGGAAGGGGGCATGGTGGTGAGTCGCGATGCCGGGTTCTTGGAGTGGCTGGAGCGCTACCGCAATTATGGCAAAGAGATCGTCAACGGCAAAGTCACCTATCCTCTGAAATCCGGCTTCAACTATCGGATGAATGAAGTTACCGCAGCCCTGGGGATTATTCAACTCAAGCGGCTCCCTTTGATTTTAGCGGAAAAACGGGCCTTGGCCGCCAAATATGATCGGATTTTTGCCAATCGCCTGAAGTTTCCCCCGGGCATGATTTCGGGGTATTATAAATACATCGTGTTCGACTATCCCCAGCTCAAGATGCAGACCGGACAGGTTTTCGGGCTGGGCGATTTAGGCCCCGTGATCGAGGGTGTCGAGGCCGACGTGCCTAACAGTTATTGGATTGCCGCACATCATCAATGCCCCCCCATCTATTATGGTTGGGAACATGCGCAGAAAGAAGTAGCAGAGCTTCGCGAGGTCTTGCTGGAAGATGGATAAATTTTCCAATGACTACCATGATTATGTTTTCAAGAACGGCAAGTTCTTGGGGAATTTTGAGGGGATGTATCGCCACAGCACCGATGTTCCCTGGCATCAAGACAAGACATCATACTCGGTCTTTTCCGATATCGATCTGGCCATCTTGCGGCAATACCGCTATAACTCCATCTGTGAAGTAGGCTGCGTGCGGTTTAGGGTTCTTCACTAACCGCCTGGCACAGGAATTATGTAGTAAGGGAAATATCGTGCGGGTTACGGGTATCGATATTTCGCCTACGGCTGTGACTAAGGCAAGGACCTTGTTCCCCCACCTGCACTTTGTTACAGGTGACTTGACCCGGGAGAGACCGTTGCCGGGAGAACAATTTGACTTGGTAGTAATCAAAGAGCTCTTGTGGTATATCTGTCATAAATTAGCAGATTTCATGAAGAATATCAGGGATATGATTCGAGGGGACGGCTTTCTCTACGTGTCCCAGTCGTTTCCGGAAGCGGACCAATGGGTCTTTCAAGACGTGATTGGCAGTCCTGAGAGACTCAAAGAGATCCTTTGTGAATTTGTAAAGCCGATACATTACTGTGTGGAATGGGATTGGAATTATAACGGCAGGCCGTTGGTGCATCTACTAGGGAAGTATAAGGGTAACAGATAAAATGGCCGGGCAAAGAGGCAAGGTCAAGATTAACCACGATTATTTTTCCATCAGCACCAGGTGGGAAAATCTCCGATATTTTCTCCGGCAGGGGCATATTCTCTCGCATGTGACTGACCGCATTAAATGGCACTATTTCCCCAAATTCTTCCTGGTGCCGAGTTTTCCAACCCACCTTGAGGTAGAGGCGTCCAGCGCCTGCCAGATGCGCTGCCCCATGTGCAAGTCCGTAGAGATGATTAAGAGCGGGATTTTTCACGCCGGGTTGATGGACTTCGAGCTTTACAAAAAGATTATTGAGGATTGCCGAAAAGAGCCTTTACATTCCATTAAACTGAGCTGGCGGGGGGAGCCGCTGTTAAATCCTCGCATCGTAGAAATGATTGCCTATGCCAAGCAACAGGGGATCAGAGATGTGGCCTTTTTATCAAATGGCGAGCGGCTGAACCCGGGATTAACCGAAGCATTGCTTGACAGCGGCCTGGATTGGATCAGTATCTCGTTTGACGGCATGGGCGAGATCTACAACCGGATCAGGAAGCCGGCGATTTTTGAGGAGACCCTGGAGAAAATCAGATATTTCAGGGCATATCGGGACCGCAGGCAAAGGCGGAAGCCCCTGATTCGCATCCAGTCGGTACGTTCCGCCATACAAGGGAAAGAGGAGGACTTCTTGAGACTTTGGCATGGCGTCGCCGACCGGGTCAATATCATTGCCGACCAGAAAAGGTCAATTGCGGAGAAGGACTATATTCACGACCCCAATTACATCTGCCCCTCTCCCTGGCAGCGAATGTGTATTTCCTGGGATGGCAAAGTGGTCCAATGTTATGGGGATTATCTGGAAGGCAATATTTTAGGCGACATCAACGAGAAAAGCTTAAAAGCCATTTGGCAGGATCAGCCGTTCCAGGAACTGAGGCGGTTAATGAGACATGGGAAAAGACTCGTGACCAAACCCTGCCGCACCTGTTCGGATGGCGGTCTCACCGAAGAGGAAGAAATTATTCTAGGAGACCGGGTAGTGAAGGTGGCGCGCTATATCCATCAGGGCATCGATGTGAAGGAGATGGATTCGTCTCTCAATGAATGAGATATTGCGCATCGGCTTTAGAGTAGAT
Organism: Syntrophobacterales bacterium; assembly: GCA_023229795.1. Classification (GTDB taxonomy): domain Bacteria; phylum Desulfobacterota; class Desulfobaccia; order Desulfobaccales; family 0-14-0-80-60-11; genus 0-14-0-80-60-11. The sequence goes on along the minus strand of JALNYP010000028.1, from coordinate 32,206 downwards.
GCTGGTGACACCATCGGCACCGGGCACGTCATGGAAACCATCTCTCTGATTACTCAATTAACGAGGTGTCTTGAGATTGAGCCAGTAGTGTTAACCAACAATAATGATTTTGCCATTAATAGGTTCAGGGAAGTTAAAATTAATAATATTCATTTTATTTCTGACGGCATTTCGGAAGAAGCCGAGCTGGAAGAAATCATTACTGTTCTCAGTCAGCAAAACATTAGTCATCTGGTGATCGATTTACTCAACCGCTCTGAAGAATATTATGGATATTTGTATAACAGGTTAACGAGCACCTGCGTTATATTGGACAATAATGAGCATAAAGAGCTACCGGCGACTGTTGTAGTTAACTTCTCCGTAACGCAACACCCAACTTCTTATCAGATGGCCACCACTTATGAGACCAAGTATTTAATTGGGCCCCGATACTTTTTTTGGGACGAAGCTATTCGGGGAACCCAAAAACACCACCTTGGTCAAGATGTGGATACTATCTTGGTCAGCCAGGGCGGTAGTGACCCGTATGGGTTAAATTTAAAGATTTTGCAAGCCGTTGAACAAGAGAACCTGCCTCAGAAATTCTGGTTCGTGCTGGGAGGCCATGTACAGGAGAGACATCGGGATGAGCTAGAGAAAATGAGCAGTCACCTTAAAAATCAAGTAATATTCTTCGACAATCTTCCTCTAAATACCCTGTACAGTTTGATGCAAGCCTCGGACATGGCGATTTCGGCTGCTGGCAACACCCTGTATGAACTGCTTTATATCGGGGTTCCCACTATCGTTATTAGCCACCATCTTCTGCATGATGAGGTGGCCAGAGCTTTTGAGCGCCAGGGAGCGGTTATTAACCTGGGCATCGGGGACGAACTCGCAGAAAGGGATATCCTGGGAGCGGTTCGGAAATTGGCCGCCAATTATCCACTACGACAAGATCTCCAAATTAATGGGCAAAATTTGTTCGGCAACCATCAGGGTTCCTCTGTGGCGGCGGAATTGGTGAAATTGTATACTAGATGAAAACGGCGCCCAAAAATATTCTGGTCACCGGGGCGAATGGCTATATCGGTACCAGCCTCATTTACCGCCTGAGAGAAGCCGGGTACCGGATCAAGGCTATCGTAGGCCAAAACTCAGACGGGGTCTGCCTGCCTAATATCCACACTATGCGCCGGGGAGTCGATGACGATGCCCGGCTAGCCCGCGCCTTGGTGGAATCGGATACCATGGTTTATTTGGCGGGGGTAAAGGGATACAATCAGTGCGCCCAAGAGTTGAACAAGGTTATTGATGCGAATATCCTTTTTTTGCAACAACTACTTAGTCTCAATCAAAATAATTCTCTTAAGATTATTTTCGCCTCGACTTATTGGGTTTACGGGCACAAAGCGCCTTTACCCTATCACGAAGATATGACTATTATGCCTTCGGAAGTCTATGGGTGGTCCAAGGCGTTAGGTGAACAATTAATCCGGACGTCCGGCCTTCCCTACACTATTGTCAGGCTGACTAACGTCTTCGGTTATGGGCGCGGGAGGCGTTTTGAGGAAGTTACTTCACTCTTTCTGAAAAGAGCGTTTCGGGGGGAGACGATAACTCTGAAAAACCAGGGTGCACATTGCCTTGATCTGGTGAGTATCGATGATGTGGGCGAGGTCTTTGAAAAAATTATAAAAAAGGGATCTGATAATAACACTATTAATGTGGGGAGCGGAAGGCCGGTAACGATTTATCAATTGGCTGAACAGGTAAACCACATCTCGGAGAAACTTACTTCACAGAGGGGGAAGATCGAATTAGGTCATCCGGAAGACGATGCCATAAGCTTTGCAGATCGGTGGGTGAGCATTGAGAAACTGCAGAAATATATAGAATTTGTCCCCACGCCTCTGTCGATATCCCTGGAGCAATTTGCCCAAGAACTGCTGGCAACGAGGACTGCATGAGAAGAGAACTACAAGTAGCCCGGCCTCTCTTCCCTGAACCGGAAGTGCTGTTACAGCGCCTTAAATCGGTGTTGGCCAGCGGCAGGCTCATGAATGGGAAGTTTACTGAAGAATTCGAAGAGCAATTTGCCGATTTTTCCCGGCGTGCTTATGCCGTATCAGTGAATTCCTGTACAACCGCGTTAGAAATAGTCTTGAAGTATATCGGCGTGGCCGATGGCGAGGTCATCATTCCCACCAACACCTTCATAGCCACTCCCAACGCCGCGCTTTTTGCCGGAGCAACCCCGGTGCTGGCGGATATCAAACCAGGAACTTACTTCTTGGATCCTGGCGAGGTGAGGCGGCTGATCTCCCCTAAGACTCGAGCTGTCATTGTCGTCCATATCGCCGGTTATATTCCCCCGGAAGTTGAAGAGATTAAAGCCATCTGTGAAACCCATGCCATTCCCCTGATCGAAGACTGCGCTCATGCCACGGGAGCCTCGCACCGCGGTAAGATGGCCGGCGCCTTCGGAATGGCGGGGTGCTTTTCCTTCTATCCCACCAAGATTATTACTACTGGCACTGGCGGCATGATCGTCACCAATGATGGTGATTTACGGGATTACGCTCGAAGCCTGCGAATCCATGGGGCCGGAAAGGGGCTCACGGATATCACCAACATCGGAAACGATTGGTTTTTAGATGAGATTAGAAGTTGTATGGGGTTGAACCAGTTGGAGAATATGGAATATTTTCTGTTGAAGAGGCGGGAGATTGCCGCCTATTATGATGGCTGGGTTAATTCGACTGGGTTAATGGAGAAATACCTTCTGCATGCAGACTCCCGACATGCCTATTATAAATATCCCGTGCAGATAACTACCAATATTGATGTCGGGAACTTGAAAAGGAATTTCTTTGAAAAGAAAGGCTATGAATTGGAATCGGTTTACTGGCCTACTTGTCATCTGCAGCCGGTGTATCAAAAAAATTATGGATATCATCTAGGGTTATTTCCGGTGGCGGAAGCGACTTTATCCAGGCAAGTGACCCTCCCCCTCCATGCGGCCTTGACCAAGGATGATGCCGAATATGCCTTTGAATGCTTGCTGACGGAACTGGAAGATCTGGAAGAGCAAAGGGATAAGGCGTAAAGAGAGTTAGTTTGAACCGAACTAATCATCTATAGCCCAAGCAGGACTCATGAAAATATTATTTGTACAGTTAAGGTTTGAATCGAACATGGCGGTTATGGGACTTTCCAGTGTCTTAAACGCGCATGGTTTCGAAACGGAGGTGATTATTATTGAGGGAGAGCCCAACTATGCTGATAGGATTAAAAGGGAAATCAAGCCTGACATTATAGGGTATTCGGCCGCCACCGTAGATATCAAGATGTTAACCGGCGTTAATCACACTCTTAAAAAGCATTATAAATTTTTGTCGATCTTTGGCGGACCACATCCTACCTACTTCCCGGAACTCATTGAGGAAGATCCGGATATCGATGCCATATGTATCGGGGAAGGAGAGCAGGCCCTGGTGCAACTGGCCCAGGACCTGGCAGCAGGCCTGGAAATCGTCAATATCCCTAATCTTCATGTGAGGCATAACGGGATCATTATTAAAAATGAAGTTGGACCGCTTATTGAAGACCTGGATTCTCTGCCATTCATGAATAAGCACCTGTATGACAGATATTTCCACAACCCATATCTTCTGGAAAATGTGCCCATTCGGTTTTTATCCTCCCGGGGATGCCCCTATAAATGTACATATTGCTTTAACCATAAATTTTATCAACTTTATGGCATCAAAGGTAACCAGGTAAGAAAACGGTCAGTGCGTAGTTTGATAGAGGAGATCAAAGGGGTAAAGCAAGATTTTCACATCCCTATGGTTTCTTTTGTGGATGATATTTTCTGTATTTCGAAAAAATGGGTGAGGGAATTTGCCCCCATTTATCGTAATGAGGTTGGCCTGCCGTATTCTATCAATACGCGGCCTAATACCATTACTGAAGAAATTGCAGCTTTGCTTTCCATGTCGGGATGTTATTATGTTACGTTTTCCATCGAAACCGGTGATGAATTTTTACGTAATAAAGTTCTGAAGAGGAATATTTCAGAAGAAGGGATCATTACGGCTGCTAACCTATTGCACCAACATCATATTTTCTTCGCTACCGGAAATATGCTGGGAATCCCCGGGGAGACCATGGCCACTTTGTGGAAAACCGTCGAAATTAACCAGAAATGTGCTCCCCATTATCCCTGGGCGTCTCTTTTTCAGCCGTTTCCCAAACTGGAGCTGACGGAATTCGCAATCTACCACGGATACTTCAACGGGGACTTTGGCGCCATTGGTAATGACCAATTCACCGACTCGCCTCTTCTGCTCCAGGACAAAAAGTTAATAGTGCGGTTTCACAAATTTTTTGCATTGCTAGTCAGATATCCTGTTTTAGCCCCTCTGGTGAATTTATTAATTAAGCTGCCTTTAGATAACGTGTATAACTGGATTTTTAAAAAATATAAACTTAGATTGAATAAACCTATAATCACTGCGGATAGGGTTGAGATAGAAAAACAATCGGATGAATCTATTATTACTGTAGTTTATTTTTTTCTTAAAGATCTTATGAAAGAGAAATTTGATGCTATCGGCCACCGCAAGTCAAAAAAGAAAAAGTAGTGGCATAAGATAGATAATAATAAAAGGAAAGGTGACATGCGTCATACTGTCATTATTGCTGAAATCGGAGAATGTTTTAATGGTGATCTCAACATTGCCAACCGTCTGATATGCGAGGCTAAAAGGGCCGGCTGCGATTTGGTAAAGTTCCAGACTTTAGACCGTGAAAAGATAAATGATAATGATCCGGAGCGAGATTGGTTTAAAAAGATTGCTTTAGACCAGGATAAAATTAATTATTTAATTGAATGCGCCAGCCACGAAAATATCGGTATTCTTTTTAGCCCGGCGAACCGTAAAACCGCGCAGTGGCTTTTAGACGCTGGTCTCAGTTCGGTGAAAATTGCCAGTACCCTTGTTACTGATAAGGGATTGCTCCAATTCGTGAATGAATCCTTTCCGCGGGTATTCTTATCCACCGGGATGTGCTCCTTAGATGAGGTTAACGACCTGGTTCTTAGCCTTAACATGGTTAGCGAACTCTTTATCATGCATTGTGTCTCTGAATATCCCACCGGACCACTGTTAGAGCAGCGGGGTCTTAAGGCCCTGGCCCCGGAAGATGTGCGTCTCAATATGATGCGCATCCTTCAGCAATTATACCCGCAGCATCGGGTGGGATATTCCGACCACACTGCTGATATTCTCGCCCCGGTAGCCGCAGTGGCCATGGGGGCCCAGGTCATCGAAAAACACATTACCTTGGACCGGAAGTCGCCAATGGAAAACTATTTCGCGGGCCGGGAATACCTGGGTACGGATCACGTCTTGTCCATTGAACCGGAAGAGTTGCAGGAGATGGTGCGGCAAATCCGGGAAGTAGAAAAGATGCAGGGTCCCTGGCGGTGGGAAAGGAGTGACGGCGAGAAGATCCTGCGGGAGTTTCTGCGATTCCGCTTTAAAAGCGCGAGCCCTTGAAGATAAGAAACACTGGGCTGGCTCCCAACCGCCGGGTGGAGGCAGGTGGCCCTTTCCTGTGGGACACAGGGCATCCGGTAATCTTGGAAAAACTTGGCAAGCCGCATTAGATTGTGATAGTTTCATCTTCACCCCAGCCGATATCGAAGCGGGGAGTGGCAATCAGAGCATATGCCGTGAAAATACTAGTAATTGCTCCTCACATGGATGACGAGGTGTTGGGGTGCGGCGGGGCGATTGTCCGACACGTCCGCGCTGGTGATCAGGTGGTAGTGTGCCTCGTGGCCAATCGCGCTTACGGCCATCGCTATGATTCTGAACTCATCGCCCGAGAGAAACGCGCCTGCCATAAGGCCAGAGAAATCCTAGGCTATCATGAAGCGATATTTTTGGATCTTCCGGATGAACAACTGGACCGCAGCCAGATGGAGGTAATTATCCCTTTGGAGGAAGTGGTTAACCAGGTCAAGCCCGACATTGTGTACCTTCCGCACCGGGGCGATTTGAATCAGGATCACCGGGCCGTATTTAATGCCGGGCTGGTCGCCTGCCGTCCCCTGGGAGGGCACCGGGTGGAGTGCGTGAGAGTATATGAAGTGCCGTCATCTACTGATCAAGTGCCCGGTGCGAATAGCTGGCCGTTTTTTCCAAACTTTTATGTGGAGTTGGGGGAGGTCTTGGAGCTGAAACTATCCGCTCTGGGGTGCTATGAGGTGGAGAGCCGTCCCTACCCGCATCCCAGATCCCCGGAAGGACTGCGAGCCTATGCCCAGAAACGCGGTATGGAGGCGGGGTTAAAAACTGCCGAGGCCTTCATGATCCTTCGCGATATCTGGCCCAATTGAGAAGCCGCATCCCTAACCACCTCGTCCGGTGAACCAATAAGAAAAACTGTGGAGGAAATGTGCAGGTAGGCATCCATCAGCCGCTCTATCTCCCGTGGCTGGGCCTGTTTGATAGGATTTATCAATGCGATCTCTTTATTTTATTGGATAATGTGCCTTATTCGAAAAACTATTTCCTGAATCGAAATAAGATCAGAACCAAGGATAGCTGGATTTGGTTAACCATTCCAGTCTTGTTTAAAGGCAATACCGGGATATTAATTAATGATATAAAAATTGATAATCGACAGGATTGGCGCAAAAAACATTGGCTATCAATATACTATTCCTATAGAAATTCGCCCCATTTCAATAAATATTCTGAATTTTTTGAAGGATTTTATAAGAAAGAGTGGGTGTATTTGGCTGAGGCAACCGATTGCATCTTTTCATATCTGTTGGCGGAATTGGATATTAAAACGCCGATCAAGATGGCATCCTCCCTGGACGTTCGAGGAAAGAAAGAAGAGCTGATATTAAATATCTGCGAACACCTGAAGGCCGACAACTATCTATCCGGACCGGATGGGCGAAATTATCTTCACCTGGATTTGTGGAATGAGAAGCATATTAAGGTGCAGTTTCATGATTATCTCCACCCGCAATACCCCCAACCGGATGGAGAATTCCTGTCCCACCTGTCGGTTATTGACCTGTTGTTTAATTGTGGGCCGGAAAGTCTAAATATTTTAATAAGTAAGAAGTAATGAGATTTATGGCATATATTGATGTGGAGGTTAAGGCCGCCTTCGGCAGTCGGAACTGATGAATATCGTGGCAATAATTCAGGCTCGCATGGGTTCTTCGCGCTTGCCGGGGAAGATGATGATGGATTTGTGCGGCTATCCGGTGCTCCATTGGGTGCTCCACCGGGTGAAGCGAGCCTCAAGTTTGCAGGGCATACTGTTGGCCACCACTATTCTCCCCCAAGACGACGTTCTGGTAGAGTTGGCCCGAGGCCTCCGGGTGAAGGTTTTTCGGGGGGACGCGGCCGATGTCTTAGGGAGATTTGATGGAGCCGCGGCCCAGGCGCAGGCCGACGTGGTGGTGAGGGTCTGCGCCGATAACCCCTTTATCGCTCCAGAAGAAATCGATCGATTGACGGAGGCCTATGCGGCCCAGTTGCAGGCCCGCGGCGACCCAACCCGGCTCTATCTCTTCAATCACATTACCACCCGGGAAAATCGTTATCCCGACGGCTTGGGGGCGGAGATTTTCTCCAGGCAGCTGTTAAGAGACCTGGCGGCTCGCGCCGTTGACCCAGACCACCGGGAACATGTAACCACTTACGTCTGGGACCATCCCGAAGCCTTTCAGATGTATGCTCTCCCCCCGCCTCCTGAGATTGCCTACCCAGGGGTGAAGTTGGATGTGGACACTCAGAGTGATCTGGATCGGCTCAGGATTCTGGGCGCCCAGGTCTCATTAGATAGTTCGGCATTGGATACGATCCGGGCTTACTTGGCGCATTTCGAGCAGCCTTAATTTCCATGTTCCTGGCCACCACAGCACTAGCGGAGTTTTGGGACGTAACCGATCGCCTGTTATTTCTGGGGCCGTGGTGCACTCTCTCTTCACAAGCCGACCGCTGGTCTCACCTTGATTACCAGATACTTCCCAGTCCCTGGGATGACCGTGAACGGCTCCACCGGGCCGGGCTGTACTGCCGCCAGGTCTTCGAACAGTTGTTGGCGGACCTGACGTTGTTTCTCAATTCGGCCCACCGGGTCGCTTACCGCGAAAGATATTGGCGGATCCTGGTGGGTCCCTGGCTGCTCCATTTTATCGATGCTTTCTATGACCGCTACGTGTGTGTTAGCCAGGCCTTCGCCGCTTTTCCGGAATTGCGCACCCTGGTGCTCGCGCCCCAGGATTACCTGACTGTCAGCGATTTCATAGAATTCGACACTTTCAGAAATCATAGTGACCTGTATAATCTCCAACTATTTTCTCAAATCATTCAAGGATTGGGATATGACTTTCCCCAAAAAAAGGCCCACCCTTTGGGGACATCGCTGGGAATGCCGCCCGGGAGAAATTTAAGTTTCATCAAAGCAATCGCAAAGAATGTTAAAGAGTCTATTATTAAGATCATATTAGATAAAAAACCTAAGGGTGAGGCGATATTCCTGCTTCCCAATCTTAAATCGAAATGGAGTTTTAGACTTTTTGCAACCCCAGGTTTTCAGGCAGGATTTTTACAGGAGAGCTTTCCGCCGGATTGGCGGTTTGAGGCAGATGCGACGGATGCGACCCGCCGGGCCTTGAGTCAGGTAAGTTCCTCCGATGACCCGTTTGTGCAATTGCTGGTCAAAACTTTGCCGATAAATTTCCCCTACTTATACCTGGAAGGTTTTCATCCCTCCCGACAATGGCTTAAGGAGCATTATCCCGGCAAGCAATTCCCTAAGCTCCTCATAACCTTGGCCGGGCTGTGGTTCGATAGATACGGCAGATTTCTCGCCGCGGAAGTGGCCCAACAAGGAGGGAAGATCATCAATCTCCAGCATGGCGCCGGTTATGGCATGGCCCGATTACTGAACGTGGAACAGCATGATCGGGATATCTCGGATCGTTTCTATTGTTGGGGGTGGGCTCAACAGGAGAATGATGACTTGCTGGCGAATTTGCCCTCCCCCAAGTTGTCCGGGGGGGCTCGCCCGGCCGGCGCTTCCCGGGCCCATCGTCTGATCTTGATGGCCAGCACCACCTATCCCAGATATTTATATCGGTTTCAGAGTTATCCCGTGGGATCTCATTGGGAGCGCTACATCCAGGCCACCGAGACTTTTCTCCAGAAGCTATCCCCGTCCTTAAAAGACAACGTGCTCTATCGGGGCCATGGGATTGAATTCGGCTGGCACTTGGATACGCGGCTGAGAGCCCGGTTCCCCTGGTTGGCCATCGACGATCACCGCCATGGTTTCGCTCATTGGATGGCCAAGTCCCGGCTGGTAGTGCTCGATCATCCGGGCACCACCTTGCTGGAGGCCCTGGCGGCCAACGTACCGGTGATCCTGTTTTTTTACCCCGAGAGTTGGGAGATGCGGGAAGCGGCCTTACCATATTTTGAGGCGTTGCGCCGGGTGGGAATCCTGCATTCTACCCCTGAGGCCGCCGTCAAACAAGTAGGGGAAGTTTACGAAAATATTGATGATTGGTGGTCATCCCTGGTGGTCCAAGAGGCCCGCCGGCAATTTGTCCAACATTTCGCCTGGGGAAGCAAGACCTGGAATCGGCAATGGGCCGACATGGTGCGCCGCGAGATTGGGGTGGCATATAATCAATGAACGTGCTGCTGATTAATAGCCCTTCACGAAAAGGCAAAGGCGGCATGATGCTGCCCTTAGGCTTGCTGTATGTGGCCGGCATTATTGAAAAATGCGGTTTTAAGACCAAGATCTTGGACCCGTATCTTGCTGATGTCGGCGAGAATCAAGCGGACCACGATATCCTGGCTGATATTGTTAAAGCAGTGGAGGAATTGAAGCCGGCGATTATCGGCTATGGGGGAATCGCCACCTCCTACGGGATGACCAAACATCTTTCCCAGGGCATCAAAGGGAAATATCCGGATATTTTTCAAATCGCCGGGGGGGCTCTCTCCTCGGTGTACCAACTGCTGCTCACCCGTACCGGCATTGATCTGGTGTTCCATGGCGAGACGGAAGTGAGTCTGCCGCTTTTCCTCGCTCAATTTGCCTCTGGCCGCAGCTACGAGGCAATCCCGGGTATCTCTTATCGGCGGCAGGGTGAGGTCATGAGGAATGCTCCGGCCCCGCAAATCGAGGAGTTGGATAGCCTGCCCTTGCCTCGCTATGATTTAGTCAATATCACCTCCTACCTGCATGACATTGAGGAGTTGATCGCAACTTACCATTTATTGACGCAGAACAATCCATTTTTTCATGATATAATAGATCGGATCGGCGATGATAAATATTTTATGTCGTTGGTCACTGCCAGAGGTTGTACCCATAAATGTTTATTTTGTTATAGACATTTTAAAGGGATCAGAAAGCACAGTGTGGAGTATGTAATAGAGCATATTAAATACTTGATGAATACGTATCATATTCGCGGCTTTCAATTTGTGGACGAATTGTTTAATTCCGACGCTGAATGGGTCATGGGCTTCTGTGACGCGCTTGAGAGAGAAGAATTAGACATTTATTACTTGATAGGCGGTGCGAGGATCAATAAAGTTAATGAGCGCATGCTGAGGCGCTTAAAAGAAACCGGGTGTATCGAAATCAATTATGGGCACGAGTCAGGGTCGGATAAGGTGTTGCGGGAGTATCGCAAAGGGGTGTCAGCCCGCCAGAATCGGGAAGTGACCCGCCTGACCATGAGCCTGGGACTCAACTGTCCGGTGCAGTTGGTCATCGGCGCCCCGGGAGAGACGACCCAAACCATTTATGAAACCGTTCAATTCTTGCAGGATACGAATGCCTATATCTATTCTCTCAATTACCTGATTCCCCTGCCGGAGACCCCCATCTGGAAATATGTCGAAGAAAAGGGCCTCATCAAGGATGTAGAGCACTATCTGGACCAGGCTTCCGAGTATGGCGGCACCGAACCCCTGGTGAATCTGACCGCCAGGCCGGATTATGAATGGCGGCGGTGGGGTAATCTCATAAGAAAGGAGATGCAGTTATTCTGCTATAAGAAAACCAAAAGTATGACGTACCTTTACAATAGCTGGTTATATGGCCTACTCGGCATGGTGTTATATCTGGCTCCGAAACGCACCTGGAAAAAGATGGTCCCTTCATTTATGCGCGTATGGATCAACCGATTCTTTAAAATATAATAATTACTCTATCGATATCATGGCTGCCACTGTTGTCCAGAGATTAAGCAAAAATATTTTATATAATGTCATTGCGTCATTTTTTACTTTTGGAATAAACTTTGCGCTGCTACCCTTCATAGTCTCTCATGTCGGTAAGGAAGTTTATGGAATTTATACATTAGTAATGGTGATTACCGGTTACCTGGCTTTATTCGATTTCGGATTGACCGGGGCGATTATTAAATATGTCGCTGAATATTCAGGGAGAACGGATTACAAAAGGGCCAATGAAGTCATCAGCGCGGCCTTCGCAATTTTGACCCTTTTGGGCCTGGCCGTGGCGCTTATCCTCTTCCTGGCCTCTTTTGGGTTTGACCTGGTTTTCCAGGTGGATGAAGCAAATAAGGTTTTAGTAAAACAACTATTTTGGGTTACTGCGGCGGCATCTTTGTTTATCTGGCCCGGGAAGGTGTTTGACGCGTCGCTGCATGGGTTCCAGAAATATAATTGGATCGCGGTTAGTAATATTCTGAGCGCAATTTCGATAGGATCTGCCGCTTATATAATTTTCACCAATGGCCTGTCAATAACTTATTACTTAGCAATCTATTTTCTTATTAGCATTATCAAGTCAGGCAGTGCTTTTGTATTGGTTTATTGTAAATTAATCAAGGGAAAACTCATCCTTTATTATTTTCCTGCCCAAATACTTAATAAGCTCTGGGGATTTGGATCATTCTTATTTATGGGTTCGGTAGTAAATATTATTGTATTACAATTTGATAATATTATAATTGGGGCTTTCTTATCCGTATCGGCTGTAACGATATATGCGGTGGTTTACAACTTGCAAAATATGTTTCGTATAGCCAACAGCCTGATTGCAAGTCCATTATTTCCGTTCTATGCCGAGATGGAGGGACAGGAGCGCTACGATCAGCAACAAATATTTTTAATGCGGGGCACCAAATTCATGTCCCTCTTTTTCGTGTCCACTGTGGTAATCACCTTAATCTTTTCCGGTCCGATTATCTTACATTGGATGGGGGACAGTTTCCGGGAGAGCATTTTGCCGGCCCAAATACTGATCAGTTTTTGGATTTTTAATGGCACATTAGAAGTAGGCGCGGGTATGCTTACCGGCAAAGGCTTTGTAAAGATTCCTTTTTACATTAATTTACTCAACGCGGCTTGTAATTTGGGGCTTAGTTTAATATTAATTAGGCATATAGGCATTCTTGGGGTGGTGATCGGTACTACTCTGCCGATGATTTGTATCAGCTTTCCTTTATTATTGAGGCAAGTATTGAAAGTAGTGGACGTCAATTTTAAGGAATTTTTTCAGATCGCCATCAGATCAAATTTGATTTTATATGTTATGTGTGGGGTGATGTCCTTTTTAGTGCAGCGAATAATTGCTCCGGATAATTTGTGGATAGTTATTGCGGAAATGGCCGTGGTCTACGGCATTACTTTAGGCATCGGCTACCGTTTTTTCCTGTCCCCACCGGAGAGAGATAACCTCCACAGTATGGCGAAATATTGTCTGGGAAAGACCGGTTGACGGCTGAGGAGTATAGAATAGAGGGGCTCTCTTGGAGGCCACGGCACGCTGGGCCCCTACAATTCCTGAAACCCTGTTGTTGATCATCCAGCGAATCGGGAGGCAATTCAGCGCGCTCCTGGGAGGATTGCCAAACATCAATGAATAAAGAGATCAAAATCGAAATTCTCGATTGCACCTTTCGAGATGGCGGATATATCAACAACTGGCGGTTCGACAAGAAGCTGGTGCGAGAGGCGTACCGCTCGTTGTCGAAAAGTGGCGTGGATTTTGTGGAACTGGGATTTCGCAGCTCGGAAAAATATTTTGACACCACCAGTTACGGCCCCTGGAGGTATAGCCGGGAAGAGAATTTGCGGGAGGTCATTCAAGGAATTGAAGGGGCCAAAATCGCCGTCATGGGCGACTACGGCAAAATGGATTGGGAAGATCTGGAGGATAAGTCCGGGAGCGTGGTGGACTTAGTGCGGCTGGCGGCGCATAAAGACCAGATTTTCAACGCCATGAAATTCCTGGAAAAGATTAAATCCAAAGGTTACCTCACTTCTCTCCAGGTGATGGCCTATGCCAGTTATACCGACCGCGAGAAGGAGGAATTGAAGCGGGCCGTGGCGGCTTCGGCCATGGACTACTTTTATATTGCCGATAGTTACGGTTCCATTCTGCCTGAAGAGATCGAGGGGATGTTGGGGCCTTTTATTGAAATGGAGAATATCAAAGTCGGGTTTCATCCGCACAATAATCTCCAACTGGCGTTTGCCAACACGTTGGCGGCCATGAGGGTGGGGGCGGATATCATTGATAGCTCTCTTTATGGGATGGGCCGCGGCGCCGGCAACCTGCCCACGGAGGTGTTGATCGCCTACCTGGGAGTGAGGGGCAATGGCAAGTACAACGTGATTCCGGTATTGAATTGCATCGACACCTTTTTTGAGGATCTGAAAAAGGAAAACCCCTGGGGATACCAGTTGCCCTACATGATCTCCGGGATTTTCAATTGTCATCCCAACTACGCCAAAGATTTGGTGAAACGGCGGGAATACTCCATTGAGGATATCTGGAAGGCTTTAGAAGTAGTCCGGGAAATGAAGCCCATCGGGTTCAAGCGCAGTATCATCCAGGGATTTATTGAGCGGGGGGTGGTGGGGAGCTTGGGAAAGAGCGTGGGGCGTGAGACTGGGGCCGGGGAATCAAAGGCGCCGCCGGTGGAAACGGCGCCGGTTCCCTATCTTGGGCGCCATCCGGGCCAAGACTTTCTGGTGCTGGCCAATGGGCCGACTCTGAAAGAATATCAGCCACAGATTCAAGCCTTTATTGACCAATACCAACCCGTGGTCCTGGGGGCCAACTATTTGTCCGACCTGTTCCAACCGCATTATCATGCGTTCAATAATAAGAAACGTTTCGCTATGCATATCGACACGGTGAGTCCCAGGTCGAAGTTACTTATCGGAGAGAATATCCCTGCGAGCATGATTGCCGAGTACGTTCAGCGGGAGTACGAGACCTTGTATTTCCGGGATGTGCTTAATGCCGACTTTGATATTCGGGGGGGGAGAATTCAATGCAACTGTCGGACTATCTCGGTGCTGCTGTTGGGCGTGGCCATCGTCATGGGGGCGAAGCGGATATTTGCGGTGGGCATGGATGGCTATCTCGGCAAAAAGAATTTGCAGGGCACCCTCTTCTATGATGAAAAACATGAACCCGACGATCTGGACGTGAACATTGAGCGGCATCGCTGGAGCGAGAGGTTTTTGCAGCAAATCGATCGATACATTCAAGACCAGGGCCGGGAAGGGCTCCACATCTTGACGCCCACCAGCTATTATGCATTCTATAAAGGGATTGAGAACTACCTGTAAGGCAGATGCATGACTCGCTATGAAGAAATGCGTGAGATTCTGTCCCGAGGCCGCTACTTTAAAGTAGTGTGCGGCGCCGGCAACGAGGACCCGGAAGAGGTCCGGAAACTGTCGCTGATCTACACCTTGGCCGGGGCTCTGGGTATCGATGTGTCGGCTCAGCCGGCGATAGTGGCGGCCGCAGTCCAGGGCATTGCCCTGGCCCGGCAGTTGGGCGGGGATTTAGGGGTGCCGGCGGGGCCGCGGCCGTTTATTACCGTAAGCGTGGGTTTGAAAGGAGACCCGCATATTCGTAAGGCGCAGATCGATGCGGCCCTATGCACCCAATGCGGGGAATGCCGCCAGGTGTGCGAGCAGCAGGCCGTGGATGAGTCCTGCCGGGTGTTGGCGCGCTGCATCGGCTGTGGCGCCTGCTTCTCGGTGTGCGACTTCCAGGCCATCAGTTTTGCGGATCGGAAGGTGGATTTCCAGGAGGTCCTGCCCCAATGCCTGGAGGCGGGCGCGGAAAATCTGGAACTTCATGCCACCATAGCCGACGACGCGGCGGTGATGCGGGACTGGCAACTCATCGCCTCCCTGGTGCCCCATAATTTTATCAGCATGTGCTTGGACCGCTCGCAGCTCTCCGACGCCCATCTGATCGCCAGGATCAAGCAGGTGAAAGCCGTGGCCGGGGACCGCTTGATCATTCAGGCCGACGGCATCCCCATGAGCGGCGGCCGAGACGATTTCAACACGACGCTGCAAGCCATCGCCATTGCGGACGTGATCCGAAAACATGAGATTCCCCTCATGCTGCTGGCGTCCGGGGGGACCAACAGCAAGACCGGGGAGTTGGCCCGGCAGTGCGGCGTGCGGCTCAACGGCATTTCGGTGGGAACTTTTGCCCGTAAGCTGGTGCGCCAGGAGATCAATGATCCTCGCTTCGGTACGGACTTGGATCTGGCGGCCCGGGCCTTGAGCGCGGCCAAAGCCCTGGTGGGCTGCAACCTCGGCCCCATAGCCAGGTGAGAACATGGCCAAAATTATTCTGAAGGACGACGCCATTTCGTCGGTGGACCTGGTCATCTTCGATAAGGACGGGACCCTGATAGATGTGCACCTCTACTGGTCGGCCATGGTGGGACTGCGAGCCGCCTTGATTTGTGAGCGGTTGGGTTTGGGAGAACCGGAGCGCCTGGGGCTGATGCACTCCATGGGGGTGGATGTGGCGACCATGCAGCTCTATCCCCAGGGACCGGTGGGCATCAAAAAGAGAGAAGTGGTCATGCAGGCCGCGGTGGATTACCTGTCCACAAGCGGCTGCCCGGATCAGGCGGAGTTGTGTCGGGAAGTTTTCGCCCAGGTGGATGAATTCTCCTTGGAGCGCTTGGATGAAATTATCGCTCCCATCCAGGGCCTCTATGAGATGTTCGAAGACTTGGAAGCAGCCGGTTGCAAAATCGCCATCGCCACCACCGATCTTTCCACCCGGGCCTGGCTGGCTATGGCTCACCTGGGGCTCAAGGAGAGAATAGATTTTATTGCCGGCGCGGAGATGGTGGCCAGGACCAAACCGCACCCGGATATGATTGAGCTGATTCTGCAGGAATTGGCGGTGGCCCCGGAGAGGGCGGTGATGGTGGGAGATGCGGTGACCGATGTCATGCTGGGCGTGAATGCCGGCCTCAAGGCCTCCATCGGGGTACTCTCGGGAATCATCCGGGAGGCGGCCGAACTCAGGCGGATAACCCCCTATTTAGTCAAAAGTATTGCGGATCTCAAGATCAGCCAAGATGACTAACGAGAAAATCTACCTCCTTAATTTGCCTCCGGCCCTGGAGTCGCGCCACTCCAGTAAAGGAGCAATCTACCCCAGTACCGCGATCCTGCTCCTGGGAACCATACTGCGCCAGGCCGGCTACGAGGTCGCGATCATCGACGGCGCCTTTCATGAGAATTACCTGGACATTTTGCAAAAAGAGCTCCTGACAGATCATCGCTCCCCGGTCTTCATCGGCATGACGGTCATGACCACACAGATACCCATGGCCCTGGAGGCGGCAAGGGCCATCAAGACGTGGAATCGCAACATTCCCATCGTCTGGGGGGGACCGCATCCCACGTTGTTTCCCCAAGAGACTCTCCTGGAAGACAGCGTGGATATCGTGGCGATCAACGAAGGCGGCGCCACCGCCCTTAACCTGGCGGATTGCCTGAAAGACCGACTTGATCTCGGTCAAGTGCCCGGTATCGGCTATAAAGACAAAAATGATCCCCAGAAGATTGTGATTACTCAGGCAAGCCCATTGGAAGATATCCAGCGCTTGCCCCACTTCGATTTTTCGCTGCTGGACGTGAATAGCTATTTGCAGCAGGAATCGGATTCACCGTATCAACGGGAATTTCCCAATCTTAAGGACAAGATCAGGATCATGCCGATATTGACGGGGTTGGGGTGTCCTTACCAATGCCAGTTTTGCATTAACGTCATTCTCAAAAGGAGGTACCGGTTTCGGTCGGCGGAATCCATCGTGGCGGAGGTTAAATTTCTCCAGGACCGATATGACGCCAACACCTTTCTATTCCTGGATGAGGATTTTTTTATCAGTAAAAAACGGGCCTTCCAATTTTTAGATCTGGTGGAAAGTCAAAAACTCCATTTCAATTGGCGCATGTGGTGCCGGGTGGATCATTTCCGGGATGATTTTCTGAATGCCGAAGTAATCAGACGACTGGGAGATATCGGCTACGGTTCCCTGGTCATGGGCGGGGAAAGCGCCAACCCGGAGATCCTGACTCTTTTGAAGAAGGGCACTACCCCGGAGCAAATATTACATTCGTTGCGAATGCTGACCGGCAGCAAAATTTTTGCCAGGTATTCTTTTATGGTGGGCCTGGAAAACGAACGGATGGATCAGATCAAGCGTACCCTCAAGTTTTGCCTGAAGATGAAGGAAATCAATCCTCAGGTTGATATCGCCGTCTTTCCTTTTAGGTTATATCCCGGTTCACCTATCTACAACCGCATCGTCCAAAATTTTAAGTTGAAGATGCCCAATACCATGCAATCGTGGGTGGCATATCTCCATCAGGAAGTAACCTATACCGAGATGCCCTGGACCCCCAGGGAGTTCCAGAGCGATGTGGAGAAGATCAATTTTTATGCCCATCATGCCTTGACGGCCGCCACGGGCCAAGCCAGCGGTTGGCGCGGCTGGGCGCGTACCGTTCTGCAGCAACTGGCCAGGCTGAGATTGAAATATTTTTTCCTGAAATTACCGGCAGAGTACGCCTTGCAGCGGGTCTATCAACGAGCGAAGCACATTGCCTGGCGGCGGATCGAAGGCGGAGGCCCACATTCTGATCTCCAAAAGGGTACGAGCTCATGAGAAAGCCCAATATCTTGAAGAGACGGTTGAAAGCGGGGGACGTGGTGATGGGCCTGTGGTGCGTGCTGCCCTCGGCATCGGTCACCAACGTTATCGCTTCTGCGGGTCTGGATTTTGTTATTATTGACCTGGAGCACGGACCGGCCGGGTTTGAAACCGCGGAAGACATGGTCCGGGCGGCCGAATCGGAGGGGTGTTGCCCCCTGATTCGCCTGGGAATGAAAAATGAGGAAAACATCTTAAAGGCGTTGGATATCGGCGCCCACGGCATTTTGGTGGCCCACGTGCATTCCTCGCAGGACGCCCGGGAGATCGTCTCGTGGGCGAAGTACAGCCCCTTGGGAAACAGGGGGTTCTCCCCTTTTACCCGGGCCGGCGGGTACGGGATGCGGCAGGTGGCAAATCATGCCCAAAACGAGAATGAAGAGACTTTCACGGGTCTGATTCTGGAAGGCAAAGACGGCCTGGACAATTTAGACGCCATTGTCGAGACCGCAGAAGTGGACCTTATTTATATCGGAGCCTATGATCTGTCCCAGGCCTTGGGTATGCCCGGGCAGGTGCAGCATCCCACCATCAAAAAACACCTGGAGACCTGCATCCGCCGCATCAGGGACGCGGGCATCGCCGCCGGGGGCTATGTGGCCAAGAATGACGAGGACCTGCGGTGGATGCTGGATATCGGCATGCAGTTCATCACCTGGCTGCCGGAGGTGACGGTGCTGCACCACGCCTGTGAACAGGTCATGGAAAGGTTCCAGGCAGCGCTGCGGGAAAGGGACCAGAAATCATGAGGGTAGTGGGCATGGTGCCGGCCCGGCTGGAATCCAGCCGTTTGCCCGGAAAGGCGCTCATTGATCTCATGGGGTTGCCCATGGTGGTGCATACGTGCAAGCGGGCCCAGTTGAGCCGGAAGTTGCAGGAAGTTTATCTGGTTACCGATAACGATTTGATCAAGCAAGCCGGGGAGCAAAACGGCATCCGGGTTATCATGACCGGCAGATACCATCAGACCGGCTCCGACCGGCTAGCGGAGGCCTGTGACTCCGTGGAGTGCGACATTGTCGTCAACATCCAGGGAGATGAGCCCCTGGTGAACCCTGAGCATATCGACGCCATTGTCACTCCCTTGCTTGAAGACCGGTCCCTGCAGATTGCGGTGGGCGTCACCCCTTTTACCAAAAAGCAAAGTTCTTCCGACATCAAAGCGGTCTTGGATCTTGAAGATAATATCATGTATTGTTCCCGCACCGATCTGCCCAGTGATTGCCGCACTCCGATAACGGAAATGCTCAAGATGTGCTTTATCGTGCCTTTCCGCAAGGAGTTCTTGAAGCAATACGCCGCCTGGCCTCCCACCCCGTTGGAGATCATTGAATATAACGAGTACCTGCGGGTGCTGGAACATGGGGTCAAGCTGCGGGCGGTGCGGGTGGAGAATGCCAGAATCAGTGTGGATACCCCCGCTGATTTGGAGGAAGTGCGGCGCCTCATGCAAGATGATGTCATTCGCCATCAATACAGATGATCCTGCTGTGGGGAAGAGGTCCCACGGTTGATGCAAACGGATTATAAGGACTACATGGTATTGCTGGACGAAGGGGCTGCCTGGACGGGGCCGCCCCCCAGGGTCCTGGCCTACTGGGCGGCCATGGATATCCCCTCCGGGTGTGAGTCCATCCCCCTGGGCGTGGATCGCCAATCCCCGCAACTGCGGCAAGAATATCTCGCCTGGGTGCATGAACTGAGGGCCCAGGTTCTGAAGGGCCGCACGGTTCAGGAGCATCTTCGCCTGGAGGGCCGGGATTCCTTCTGGTGGCTGACTCTTATTGCCGAAAAATCCCCCATGAAGAGCCCGGCCATCTTTGAGGTGTTGAAACTGCGGGTCCTGGAGAAGCTATACCGGAACCAGGGGTGCCGGGGCCTCATCTGGGTCTCCGCTAACCGAGAGATCCAGGACGTCCTGAGGGACTGGTGCCGGTCACTAGGGCACTCCTATGAGTGGCGGCGGCTGGCGGACCCCGGTAAGCCCAGTCTGCGCGACCGGCTAAAGCGTCTGCCTCAGCCGATGCGGGCCCTGGCCTATCTGGCGGAGTTTTGGTGGCGGCGGCGGAGGTTGGTGACGGCCGCTCCGGACGTGCCCGGCGGGGGACGCCAGGCCACCATCGTCACCTATTTTCCCAATATCGATCCAGGCCAGGCGGAGAAGGGCATTTTCCTCTCCCGGTATTGGGGAAGGCTGCACCGGGTGCTGGCTGAGAGTCCCTGGACTATCAACTGGGTATGGTTCTTTGCCCCCAGCGTCGAATATACTTTTGCCCAGGCCCTGAGGCTGCGGCGCCGCTTTACTGAAACCGCCGGGGGGCGGGCCCGGTATTTTTTTTTGGAAGAGTTTTTGCCCTTCAAAAGCCTGCTCAAGGCCGTCGGTCTCTATATGCAACTGGGGCGGCGCCGTTTCACCCTCAGATCCGTGAGCCGGGCGTTTCATTTTCCGGGCTCTGACCTGAACTTCTGGCCGGTGCTGGCCCGGGACTGGCGCAATTCCCTGTCCGGATGGGCCGCCATGGAGGGCTGCCTGGCCTGGGTGAGCTTCCGGGAACTTGCGGCCCGGTTGCCCCGGCAGGAATGGGGGCTGTACCCCTGGGAGAATCAAGCCTGGGAACGGCCCCTGAACACGGCCTGGCCGCAGGAGGGGCACGGGAAACTCATGGGCTTTCAGCATGTCAGCTTGCGGTATCTGGATCTGCGCAGTTTTGAGGACCCGCGCTCTTACACCCTGGGGCCTGACGCCCCGCCCCTGCCTGAAGTCCTGGCGATGGGAGGTCTGAAGGATAAAGAACTGTTGGAAGAAACGAAATTCCCCTCCCAAGGTCTGGCCATGGTGGAGGCCTTGCGGTATATGAATTTGAGTCAGCAGCCGGTTGAGTCTTCTTTGCCATCAGTCGCCTCCGGCGGGAAAACCTTGTTGGTAGTCACCGGATATATGGTGAGTGAAACGGCCTCACAATTGCGCCTTCTGGCCCAGGCGGCCCAGGGAGGCGGGTTGGCGGGATATGAGCATATCCTGGTGAAGCCGCATCCCTACTGTCCGGTGGACGGAATCCTCCAGGCCTTGACTCCGCCCCTGCAAGTTGAGATAGTAAACGAGTCCCTGGGCAAACTCTGGTCAAGGGCCACGGCCGTCTATGCCGCCAACTCCACCTCGGCCTCCGTGGAGGCGGTCTGCCTGGGGCTGCCGGTATTGGTGCACATCCCGGAGAATAGTCTCAACCTCAGCCCATTGCGGGGCAAGGCCGCGGTGCAGCACGTGGGGACCGCTGCAGACCTGATCAAGGGACTGGCCGCCAGGGAGTCGGTGACCGTCAATATTTCGGACTTTTTTAACCTGGACCAGGGGCTTCCCGGTTGGCGGAGGTTGCTTACTGAGGGAGAGCCGGGATAATGGGATGAGAAGACTCTACCAGCGCCACTGGTTTGGCATAGAGTTCCGCTCCTTTACCCGGACGTCTCCCCGGCGGTTGGCCAAATGCCGCCTTTTATGAGGCCTTTTACCAAGCCTTCTTTCGGCGATATCATTCCTGGGACGACCTGGACCCGGGCTGGCGCAGAGATAAGCAGGCTCTGGCGCAATTTATCTTTGCCGGGCTCAAGGGTGGGGAAACCATTCTCTCCCTGGGCTGCGGCCTGGGCTGGATGGAGCATTGCCTCCAGGAAATTGGCGCCGGGACCTTGCAACCTGGAGATTACCGAGGTGGCCGAGGCCGCCCTGCGCTGGATTAAACCGGAGTTGCCGCCGGACCGGGTGCATTTGGGTCCTTTCCCCCGGTGTATCCCGGCCGGGCGGCGGTTCGACCTGATATACCTGTCGGCCGTGGATTATTGTTTGGATACTCCCGACTTCATCGGCTTATTGTCCGGGGTCGCCAGCTGCCTGACCCCGGGAGGTAAATGTCTGCTGCTATCAGCTTCCTTTGACCAGCCCCTGCCCCCGTGGCAGAGAACGGTGCGGGCCGCCAAGCAGGTGGCCGCGGTTTTGCTGGGCGCGGTCAAATTATATGATCGCGGGCAGTTCTGGGGCTGGCTCCGCACCCGGGAGGATTACCGGCAGGCCTTTTCCCAGGCGGGATATGTCGGGATCAAAGATGGCTTGACCGGCGGAGAAAGGGGCCCGGAAACTTACTGGATAGAGGGCCGAGTCGCTCGGGGGGGCCGGGCCTGATGAATTCGCAGATTAGCGAGCGGCTGCGCCTTTCCAAGTCCGTGGTGGGTCAAGCCGAGGCCGAGGCGGTGTCCCGGGTCATCCTGGAGGACGGCTATTTGGGCATGGGCCGGGAGGTGGCGGCCTTTGAGCAGGAATTACAGGACTTCCTGGGTTGCTCAGATCGCCAGGTCATCTGCGTCAACTCCGGGACCGCGGCCTTGCATCTGGCGGTGCAGGCGGTCACCAGGCCCGGAGACGAGGTGCTGGTGCAGTCGCTCACCTTTGTGGCGTCGTTTCAAGCTATTGCGGCCGCCGGAGCCCTGCCGGTGGCCTGCGAAGTCGATCCGGAGACCGTCACCCTGGACCTGGCTGACGCCCGGCGGCGGCTGACCCCCAAGACCAGGGCCGTGATGCCGGTGCACTATGGCAGCAACCCGGGAGACCTGGACGCCATTTATGAATTTGCCAACCAGCAGGATTTGAGGGTGATCGAGGATGCAGCCCATGCCTTCGGTTGCCTCCATGGCGGCAGGAAGATCGGCTCCTTTGGGGATATTGTTTGTTTCAGTTTTGACGGCATCAAGAATATCACCAGCGGTGAAGGCGGAGCCGTGGTCACCAAAGACCCGCAGGTGGCCCGGAGGATCAGGGATGCCCGCTTGCTAGGCGTCGAAAAGGACACCGAGAAAAGGTATGCCGGGCAACGAAGCTGGGATTTCGAGGTACACCACCAAGGTTACCGCTATCACATGAGTAACGTGCTGGCCGCCATCGGGCGGGTGCAGCTCCGGCGGTTTCCCGGGGAATTTGGACCGAAACGGGTGGCCCTGGCCGGGTTATACCGGCAGTTGCTGCGGGAGGCCCCGGGAGTGTGTCTCCTGGCTGCTGATCTACGGGAGATTGTCCCCCATATCCAACCGGTGCGGGTCCTGGCCGGGCGGCGCGATGCCTTGCGGGAGTTTCTGGGGAGTCAGGGGATCGAAACCGGCATCCACTATCGGCCTAACCATCTGCTCAGTTTTTTCGGAGGCGGACAGGTGCCGTTGCCCGTGACAGAGAAGCTTTACGGGGAACTGCTCAGTCTCCCCCTGCACCCTGAAGTGACCGAAGCTGAAGTGCGCTGGATCTGCAGTCGGATAATCGACTTCTGGCGAGCTGAGGAGAAGGAAACCCTATCTTGAAAACAGTGATTCTGTGCGGCGGCATGGGCACCAGATTGAGTGAAGAGACCCACCTGAAGCCGAAACCCATGGTGGAAATCGGCGGCCGGCCGATTCTCTGGCATATCATGCGAATTTACGCCAATCACGGCTACAAAGAGTTCGTCTTGGCCCTGGGGTACATGGGCGAGGTCATTAAGGATTATTTCATCAATTACCATCCGCACACCAGTGATGTGACCGTGAACCTGGCCACGGGGGAGGCTACCTATGCCAATCCGACGGCTGAGGACTGGATGGTGCACATGGTCAATACGGGTCAGGACAGTATGACCGGTGGCCGGCTACACCGCCTGGAGCCGTTCCTTCGGCCCACCGGGACCTTCATGCTCACTTACGGCGACGGGGTCATTAATCTGGACATCAATGAACTGGTAGCCTTCCACCGGGGCCACGGCCGGCTGGCCACAGTCACCGCGGTGCGCCCGCAGGCGCGCTTCGGCGGCATGACCCTGAACAGCAATCAGGTAATCGAGTTCAAGGAAAAACCCCAGACCGGGGAGAGCTGGATCAACGGAGGTTTCATGGTCTTCGAGCCCGGTATTTTCGAATACCTCCATGGTGATGCCACGGTGCTGGAAGAGGACCCCTTGGAGAACCTGGCCCGGGACGGCCAGCTCATGGCTTATCCGCACCAGGGTTTTTGGCACTGCATGGACACAGTGCGGGACCGCAATTCTTTGGAAAACCTTTGGGCCGGGGGCCAGGCCCCCTGGAAGGTTTGGTAGGGCAACCGGATGTTTGCCGGAATCTATGCCGGAAGGCGAGTGCTGGTTACCGGTCACACCGGTTTTAAGGGTTCGTGGCTCTGCGCCTGGCTGGCGGACCTGGGGGCCCAGGTAGCCGGATTCTCTCTGAATGTGCCCACGGTTCCGTCTAACTTCGAGGCCATTGGCTTGGGAAAGCGCCTAACTCATTTCCAAGGGGACATCCGGGATCGAGCCGCACTTTCGGAGGGCATGGAGGCTTTTGACCCGGAAATTGTTTTCCACCTGGCGGCTCAGTCCCTGGTGCGGCGCTCTTACGGCGAGCCGGTCTTGACCTTCGAGACCAACACCCTGGGCACCTTGAATGTTTTGGATTGCCTCCGGCAGCGCCCCCAGGTGAGGGCAGGGGTGATTATTACCAGTGACAAGTGCTACCGGAATCGGGAATGGACCTGGGGCTACCGGGAGAACGATATCCTGGGAGGAGACGACCCTTACAGCGCTTCCAAGGCTTGCGCCGAACTGGTTTTCCGGGCCTACGCGCAGTCCTATTTTCCGGCCGGCAAGGGGGCGGCGGTGGCCACGACCCGGGCCGGAAACGTCATCGGCGGCGGGGATTGGGCCCCGGATCGCATTGTGCCCGATTGTGTGAGGGCCTGGTCTGAGGAACAACCGGCCCGGCTGCGCTTCCCCGCTGCCACCCGCCCCTGGCAGCATGTCCTGGAGCCCTTGAGCGGTTATTTGTGGCTGGGCGCCAGATTATGGCGGCAGGACTCGACCCTGCGGGGAGAGAGCTTCAATTTCGGGCCGGGGGCCGTGGTTAACCAATCGGTGGGAGATCTGGTTGCCAGTCTGACCCGATATTGGCCCGGGGCCAGGTGGGAAGTGGAGCAGCCGGCCAACCGGGAACAGCGGGAATCTACCTTGCTGAAATTGTGTGGCGACAAGGCCCTGAACCTTTTGGGTTGGCGCGCTATCCTGTCCTTTCCCGAAACCATCCAGCTTACTGCCGAATGGTACCGGACCTATTATGAAGGCGGCGTTAGCCGGATCGCTTCCCTGACTGCTCAACAGATCAAGGACTATGCCGTCCATGCGGGCAGGGCGGGCCTGGCTTGGGCAGCCTGACGTGACTGGCTTATCCGACCTCGCCGGGGTAGTTATCCAACCTCTGGGGCAGATTGAGGACCACCGGGGCGCAGTGTTGCACATGCTGCGTTCAGATTCACCCCTGTTTGAGAGGTTCGGGGAGATCTATTTTTCCCTGGTCCTTCCCGGGGTAGTTAAGGCATGGAAACGCCACCAACGCCTGACCCAGCATTTCGCCGTGCCGGTGGGGCAGATTCGTCTGGTCCTCTATGACGACCGGTCCGGCTGTCCCAGCCAGGGGCGGCTGGAAAAGCATATTCTGGGCCGTCCGGACCATTACCTGCTGGTGCGGATCCCGCCTTTGCTGTGGTATGGGTTTCAGGGCCTGGGCGCTACTCCCTCCCTGGTGGCAAATTGCACCGATTTTCCCCACGATCCGCAGGAGTCCGAGAGCTTGCCCAGCGATGCGACCCATATCCCCTACAGATGGAAAGAATGAAGCCGGATAAGAAATATCCCCTGGTTAGCGTTATTATGAATTGTCTCGATGGGGAGAGGTACCTGCGAGAGGCGATAGATTCCGTCTACGCTCAGACCTATCCGAATTGGGAGATCATTTTCTGGGATAATGCTTCCACCGACTCCAGTGGTGAAATCGCTCGCAGTTATGATGAGAGGCTGCGCTATTTTCGCGGCGCAGAGACCGTGCCTCTGGGAGCAGCGCGCAACCGGGCGCTGGAGCAGGTCCGGGGGGAATATATTGCCTTTCTGGATTGTGATGATCTTTGGCTGCCCCAGAAACTGGAAAAGCAGGTTCCCTTATTCGAGAATCCCAAGGTGGGAATAGCCTTTTGTGACACCATATATTTTAATGACCAAGGAGAACAGGAACGATTATATGGGCGCAAGAAATATTGTGTCGGGCATTGCTTTTCGGCAATGTTCACCAATTATTTCTTGTCACTCCCCTCAGTAGTCGTTAGACGGAAGGCTTTAGCAGAACAACAGGAGTGGTTCGACCTGCGCTTCAATATGAACGAAGACCCCGATTTACTTCTCCGGATTGCTTACAAATGGGAAATCGCCATGGTAGCCGACCCGCTGGCAAAATGGCGGATGCACCCGGCCAGTTTGACCTGGCGCCATGGCTCTCAGTTCGCGGACGAATATGAGGCCATGCTGGATAAATACCAGGGGATCTTTCCCGAATTCTCCACCCGCTTTGCCGTAGAGATCCGTCAACTGAAGGTGACTATTGCCTTAATCCGGGCCAGGAATTCCTGGATGTCAGGGAACCCGGCAGCAGCCAGGAAGCAGGTGGCGCCTCATATTTTTTCCAATATCAGGGCGTTGATCTACTATACAATAACATTTTTCCCCCGGGATATTGCCAACGCGATTATCAATAAATTGAGTGTGATTAGAATTACTCCTGCGGCAGACCGGTGAGGTCGTCTCGCCATTCAAAAGGATTTTGGAGTTGAAGGAAAAGTCGAGGCCCATAGCCTGTGTCACCGGAGCGTCCGGCCTGATCGGCCGGCGGATCGTGAAACTGCTGCTGGGCCGGGAATACGCGGTCAGGGCGCTGAGTCGAAGGAACGACTTTGCCGGCGGCGAAATCGAAGTATTTGGCGCTGGCCTGGAGAGCGAAAGCGTCTTGGCAGATTTTCTGCGCGGCGCCCAAATGCTTTTCCATTGCGCCGCCGAAGTGCGGGATCAGGCCAAGATGCGGGAAGTCAACGTCCGGGGAACCGAGAGGCTGTTGCGGGTGGCGGCCGACGCGGGGATCGAGTATCTCTGCCATTTTAGCAGCGCGGCAGTGACGGGAAAAACCCGGGAGGCCCGGGTTGATGAAAGTACCCCGTGCCATCCCCGAGACCTGTACGAAGAAACGAAGCTGGCGGGGGAGAATCTGGCGGCTGAGATAGCCCGCGGCTGCCGGGTGGTCATCCTGCGGCCCACGGAAGTGGTGGACCACCAGCGCCCCGGAGCCCTGGCGCTGCCAAGGCGCGGCTCGCCGGCTGACCGGCTGAAGGTGTTCATCCAGGGCGGAGAGCGCACCCATGTCATCCATGCGGCAGACGTGGCCGCGGCGGCGCTGTTTTTTGTTTCCTATCCGCTAGCCACGCCTCAGTGTTTTTTGGTATCCTGCGATCACGAACCCCTGAATACCTTTGCGGGACTTTGGGCCTTATATTCGGCCTGCCGGGATAATCGCCCGATTGACGGCATCAAGCCGGCGCCCCATCTCCCTCCCATCTTTCCCCATTTATTGCGGCGGCTTTGGCGAGGCGGGGGGTATCGCAATGATGTGCGCTATTCTCCCCGGCGACTACTATCCACCGGGTTCTCGTTCCCGTTGGGACTGGTGGGTGCGGTCAGGCAGGTAATTCGGGACCAGGGGGGCGCGGCCACATGAAGATTCTGAATGTGGTTACCCATATTGACCCGGTGACGGGCGGCGGCTGTGCGGAAAGGACTCGCCAGATGAGCCGCTATCTGGCGAGATGCGGGGAAGAGGTCACACTGTTGACCACGGATCTCGGCATAACAGACGAGTGCCGAAAGGCACTACCGGGAGTCGAAGTGGTGGCATTGCCTGCCTTTATGAAAAGGTTTTATTTTCCAGTTTTGCAATTGAACAGGATAAAAAAGGCCGTGGCAGAAGCGGACATGATTCATCTCATGGGGCATTGGAGCGTCTTAAATACCCTGGTTTACTTATTCTTAAAACAGCAGAAGAAGCCTTACGTGGTCTGTCCGGCGGGGGCCTTGCCCATTTGCGGCCGCTCCAAGGTCTTAAAAGCTATTTATAATTCTCTGATAGGGAGGCGGATAATCCAGGAAGCCGCGGCCGACATCCTGGTCACTGCCGGGGAGCTTCCTTCTTGCCAAGATTACGGCATCGAGACGGACAAGATTCTGGTCATTCCCAATGGTATTGATCCGGACGAGCCAAACCACATTGATGTCGCGGCATTTAGGGAAAAATCCGGATTGGGTCCCACCCCGTTTATCCTTTTTATGGGCAGACTGAATCACCTCAAGGGCCCTGATTTGCTCTTACGGGCTTTTTGCGAGGCAATGGACGAATTGCCGGGGTGCCATCTGGCGGTAGCTGGGCCGGACGATGGCATGGGGCAAGAAATGGAAGATATTACGAATAGTTATGGGGCCAAAACCAGAGTGCATTTTTTGGGGTATCTTGAAAATCCGGCCAAGACAGAAGCCTACCAGGCGGCGCAATTGGTGGTCATTCCTTCCCGGCAAGAAGCTATGTCCATCGTGGTTTTGGAGGCCGGGATCTGCGGCACCCCGGTATTGCTTACCGATCAATGCGGCTTCAATGAGGTAGCCGCCGTCGACGGGGGGGAAGTGGTCCCCGCTTCGGTGCCCGGGATCAAAGCCGGCTTGTTGAGGATGCTCGAGAATCCTCAAAAATTGGCGGCGCAAGGGGCAAATTTGAAGAGATTTGTCGAAGAAAATTATCGCTGGGATGCGCTTGTCTTCAAATATATCGAGCTTTACCGCAAGATACTCCTCAGAAGGGCGGCATGAACATTTTAATTATTGCCAACCACTTCTGGCCGGAGAATTTCCCTATCAATATTTTGGCCAGGGGTTTGCACGACCGAGGACATCAAGTTACGGTGCTCACCGGCATTCCCAATTATCCGGCAGGCAAGTTCTATCCTGGATATGGGATTTTTCAGCGGTTAGTGGATGATTATCAAGGAATCAAGATTTTTCACGTGCCGCTGATCCCGCGGGGCAGCGGCAGCACGCTGCGGTTAATCCTGAATTATCTTTCCTATGCGCTGTGCGCCGGTTTCCTGGCGCCTCTTTGGTGCCGGGGAGCCATCGACCTGATCCTGGTCTACGAAACTTCGCCCGTGACCGTAGGGATTCCGGCCATGGTTTTAAAGAGGCTCCGAAACATCCCCATTATGTTCTGGGTGCAGGATCTGTGGCCGGAGAGCCTGTCCGCCACTGGGGCGGTGACTTCCGGTTTGGTTTTGGGCCTGACAGGTCTTTTGGTGGGCCTGATTTATCGTTATAGCGACCTCATCCTGGCCCAGTCCCGGGCCTTTTTCCCTTCCATTGAAAAGCACGGCGGCGCTGCGGAAAAGCTCGTCTATTTTCCCAACAGCGCCGCAGATTTCTACCGCCCGGTGGCCGTGGAAGCCGGAGCCGCGGAGCGGACCTTACTGCCCCGGGGCTTCCGCCTGATCTTCGCCGGCAATATCGGGGCGGCGCAGGACTTTGATACCATTCTCTCTGCGGCGGAATTGCTCAAAGACCATCAAGACCTGCACTGGATAATCCTGGGAGACGGACGCCGGCGCGCCTGGGTGGAAGAGCAGGTGCGGGCCCGGGGCTTGACCGGGACGGTGCGTCTCCTCGGGAGATACCCGGCGGAAGCCATGCCCCGCTTTTTCGCCCTGGCCGACGCCATGCTGGTGACTCTCAAGAAGGAGCCCATCTTCGCGCTCACCATCCCCGCCAAGGTGCAGTCGTACCTGGCCTGCGGCCGGCCCATTGTGGCCGCCCTGGATGGGGAGGGCTCCCGGGTGGTGCAGGAAGCTGGCGCTGGTCTGGCGGGTCCCGCCGGGGACCCTCAGGCTCTGGCGAAAAACGTCCTGGCCATGTACCGCTTGTCCAAACCTCAGCGCCAAGCCATGGGGGTCCGAAGCCGCGATTATTTTGAGGCACACTTTGAGAGGCGGATGCTCCTGGACCGCATAGAAGGGCTGATGCAGCAGGTAAAAAAAGGAAATGACAACTTTTTCCGAGCCGGCAACTGGCATTGTGGCTTTTGAAAGGGAACTTTGGTAAAAAATAAAGTTGCGGATTAAATTTTAGAGGGCAATAATTGGAAAAAGGCGGCAAGGCCAAGAGAGTCTTAATCCTGGGGGCCTCCGGGGCGTTAGGGCACGTGATGTTCACCTGGCTGTCGAGTCGTGGCGATCTGGAGGTCTTCGGCACGGTTAGGGACCAAGTGCAGGCGGGCCGCTGGTTTTCTCCGAATCTGCTAGATAAATGCCTGGGGAATGTGGATGCCTTAAATTTTAGCAGTTTGATAAATGCCCTGGCTACAGTCAGACCCGAGGTGGTGGTCAATTGCATCGGCATCGTTAAACAGTCACACCTGGCGGCCGACCCGGTCATGTCGATCTCCATCAATTCCCTATTGCCCCATCGCCTGGCCGCAGCCTGCCGCCTGGCCGGGATTCGCCTGATCCATATGAGCACTGACTGTGTCTTTGATGGCGCCCGGGGCAATTACCGGGAGGAGGACCCGGCCAATGCCCTGGATATTTACGGCAGGACCAAGGCCCTGGGAGAGGTGACTTCTGCCGGATGCCTCACCATCAGGACCTCCATCATCTGCCACGAACTCCGGAATAAGTTGGGGTTATTGGAATGGTTCCTAGCGCAGAAAAATCAGGTTCGAGGTTTCACCCGGGCTATTTTTAGCGGCTTCCCCATGATAACCTTTACGAAAATTGTCGAGAAATACCTGTTGAACGACCCTGGCCTGACCGGGCTCTATCACATCTCCGCCAAGCCCATTGCCAAATATGACTTGTTGAAATTAGTGGCGGAGCAGTATGGCAAACAAATCGACATTATTCCCGATGATAATCTGAAGGTGGATCGCTCTCTGGACTCTTCGGCTTTTCGGAAGATTACCGGTTACACCCCTTCCCCCTGGCCGGAGTTGGTGGCCGAGATGCATCGGCACTATCTTGAATCCGCTTTCTATAAAAAATAACGCCTTGAGGACTAAACATGATACTGGCCGACAAAAGAATTGTGATAACCGGAGGAACCGGGTCGCTGGGCAAGACCCTGACGCGGCGGATTCTCTCCGGCGAACTGGGGACGCCCAAGAAGGTCATTATTTTTTCCCGGGATGAAGCCAAACAGCACGACATCCGTATCTCCTACCTGTCTAAATCGGTGGTGACCGATGAGGTGATTTACCGCAATTTCATGAGCATTCTGGAAATGCGCATTGGCGATATCCGGGACTATGCCAACGTCTGTTCGGTGGTCAAAGACGCCGACATTGTGTTTAACGCCGCCTCTCTGAAGCAAGTGCCCACCTGCGAATACTTTCCGGTGCAGGCTTTGCAGACCAATTGCATCGGCGCCTATAATATTGCCCGGGCTATCGAAGAAAACGACTATCCGGTGGAGACGGTGGTGGGCATCAGCACCGATAAGGCCTGTAAGCCGGTGAGTGTTATGGGCATGACCAAGTCCATCCAAGAGCGGATTTTCATTGCGGCCAATATCATGAGTCCCAAGACCCGGTTTACCTGCGTGCGCTATGGGAATGTCTTGGCCTCCCGGGGATCGGTGATCCCACTGTTTCTAGACCAGATCAGGAACGGCGGCCCGGTGACTATCACCGTTCCAGAGATGACCCGCTTTCTGCTAAGCCTGGATGAGGCGGTGGATACCATCTTTGCTGCAGTTCGTCATGCTGACTCCGGGGACATCTATGTCCCCGGGGCCCCCAGCACTACCGTGCTTACGCTGGCCCAGGCCCTGATTGGCGACCGGAAGATCGATACGGTGGTCACCGGCATCCGGCCGGGGGAGAAGATGCACGAGATCATGGTTTCCGAAGACGAAGTCAACCGATGTTTTAAGAATGGCGACTATTATACCATCAGACCCATGTTGCCGGAGTTACGCCGGGAGGGCGACCTCTTGGGCCCGTGCCTTCAGAAGGAGTTCAGTTCGGCGGATGTGGTTCTTGGTTATGAAGATGCTGTGGCGTTGTTGAAAAAACATAACTTGCTAATATAATTCGACAGAAACGAGTTAGTTCTCATCCAGAAAGTCGTGATTTCATGTTGGTGTTTTAGCGTCGGCGGGCCATTTCTAGCCGGCGCTCAGGTTAATCAAAATCTATGAGAGCGAATTTGCCGGTTAGCTGGGCCTT
>JALNYP010000027.1 GCA_023229795.1 Syntrophobacterales bacterium | reverse complement strand
TCATCGATGCTCAGGAAGTCGGAGCGGTAGTAGTAGCCAGGATAACGGCTCTCTTCCCGGAACAGGATGTGGCGCAGGTGGGCCTCACCGGAGAGGATCCGGTGATAATTTTCCCAGGCCCGCATCAGTTCGTGCAGGTCTGACGCTGCCAGCCGGGTGGCGTCTTCCTTCAGCAGGGTGAGACGCTTCAGGCCTTCCATGAGGCTGGGTTTGTTGGTCATGTACATGGTGGAGCAGCCCGCGACATACTCGTCCATCAGCTTCTGCAACCGGGTCTGGACCTGTCTGGGCATCAGATAGTTGGGGTTGATCTCCGGAGCGCTGGTGTAGCCTTTGTACTTCTCATAGATCTCGAAGGGCAGGTAGATCTCGGCGATGACCTCGTCGATGTTCTGCGCCGCTTCCAGCTTATCGGCCTTGTGGTCGACGATGAAGGCCAGGGCGCCCTTGGCGGCCATGCGGCCCTCAGCGTGGGACCCGGAGGAGAACTTGTGCCCGGAGGCGCCGACGCCGTCACCGGCGGTGAACAGACCTTCAACGGTGGTCATGCGGTCATAGCCCCAGAACCAGCTGTCGGGGGCGCCCATGTAGTTCTTGGAGGGGCCGGAGACCCACAGACCGGCGCAGCCGGCGTGCGAACCGAGCAGGTACGGCTCGGAGGGGATGATTTCCGACGGCACCTTGTCGGGCTCCATGTTGAAGGAGGCCCACAGGCAGGCGGCGGAGATGGACATATCCAGGAAGTCTTCCCAAGCTTCCGCTTCCAGATGCTTGAGCTCTTTCTTGGAGAGGACCTCCGCCAGGGCTTTCATGGCCTTGTCGGTGTGCATCATGATCGGGCCGCGGCCTTCCCGCATCTCGATCATGGCCGCGTGGTTCCGCAGGCAGGTGCCCGGGGAATCAGCGTAACCGGGGTACTCTTTCTTGACCCGGTCCCAGTTTCTGGCCATGTAATCTTCGCCGTACGCGTTGGTGGCCTGCGCCTTAAAGAACAGGAACCAGGCGCCGACCGGGCCGTAACCGTCCTTAAAGCGGGCGGGGACGAAACGGTTTTCCATCAGCACCATCTTGGCGCCGATTTCGGCGGGCATGGCGTAGGTGGAACCGGCGTTCCATACGGGGTACCAGGCACGACCCTGGCCTTCACCCACCGACCGGGGCCGGAAGACGTTGACCACGCCGCCGCAGGCGATCAACAGGGCTTTGCATTTGAAGACATAGGTCTTATGCTCACGCACGCTAAAGCCGACCGCGCCGCAGACCCGGTTGCTGTTGTTCTTGTCGGTCAACAGCTTCACGATGAAGACGCGCTCGTAAATGTTGTCCATCCCCAGGGCGTTCTTGGCGGCTTCGGCCACGATCACCTTGTAGGACTCACCGTTGATCATGCACTGCCAACGGCCGGAGCGGACGCACTTACCGCCGTCTTTCAGGAGGGGCAGACCCTCGTCCCGGGCGGCCTGGCCGTCAACGGTGTGGTTTTCAGCGTCTTTCTGCCAGATGGGGAGACCCCAATCCTGGAAGTCATGCACGGTCTGGTCAACGTGGGCGCCTACGCTGTAGACCAAGTCTTCCCGGATGATGCCCATGAGGTCGGTGCGGACCATGTTGACGTAATCGGAAACCTTGTTCTCAGGGCCGATGTAGGTGTTGATGGCCGACAGACCCATGGCTACCGCGCCGGAACGATCCATGGCGGCTTTGTCTACCAGGGTGACCTTCAGCCCGGCCGCTTTGGCCCAGGCAGCAGCTTCAACCGCGGCGCCGCAGCAGGCCATGCCACCGCCCACCAGCAGCAGGTCGGTTTCGATGGTGACTACTTCCGGTTTCGCACAAAAAGACCATTTACAGAATTCTCTTTCCAGAGCCATATCTCAGTGTCCTCCTTGAATTTTCGCTGCGGTCAAAGACTACTCGGCGCGGGCCGGGCCGGTGAATAATCCGGAGTTCTTGAGGCCAGCCATGTCGCTGGGCATGGTTTTGCCCTTGAAGCAATCGATGGAACCTTCAGCCGTAGTCCGGATGGGGAACTTGAACCGCTTTACGGTCTTCTGGTCCCGGAATTTGATGGTCCACATGATGGAGTCGGAACCACGCATCGGGTAGGTGCTGGAGCCCAGGGGCATGATGTCCGCATAATGCCGGACTTCAATGGCCTGCTGGGGGCAGATCTTTACGCAGTTGTAGCATTCCCAGCACTGATCGGGTTCCTGGTTGAAGGCCTTCTTGCTCTCGGCATTCAGAACCATCAAGTCATTGGGGCAAATGTACTGGCAAGCAGTCTTGTCCAGGGCTTTGCAGCCGTCACATTTTTCCACGATTACGTAACTCGGCATAACTTAAAACCTCCTCATTAGGGTTAAAGCGTTGATCTTTTCACTATGCTTGCATGGGGGAGAGGCGGAAACCAGCTTCCGCTTCGTCCCAACTTGACGCCTTACTTCTTGGCCGAAATATCCCCGGTGGCAAAGCCGTGCACCTTGACTTCAACCTTCTCGGTGAGACCTGCATAGTACTTACGCAGGACCTTCAAAACTTCGGCCCGGCTAAAGTGGTCCGGCACGTCCAGGCCTTCGGAGAGCATCTTGCGCAGCATGGTGCCGGAGAGCATCAAACGGTCTTCTTTGCCGTGGCAGCAGGTGCGCATGGAGGCCATGCCGTCGCACTTGTGGCAGTAGAAGGTCCAGTCGATCTTCAGGGGTTTGGTTTCCATCGCATCTGCGGGGATGCAATCGAAAATCTTCTGGGCGTCGAAGGGGCCGTAGTATTCGCCCACACCGGCATGGTCGCGGCCCACGATCAGGTGGGAGCAGCCGAAATTCTGCCGGAAGACCGCGTGCAGCAGGGCTTCCCGGGGACCGGCGTAACGCATATCCAGGGGGTAACCGCACTGCACCACGGTGTCTTTCACAAAATAATGTTGGGTCAGGGTGTTGATGGCTTCCACCCGCACTTCCGCCGGGATGTCGCCGGGCTTCAGTTTGCCCAGGAGTTGGTGAATCAGGACGCCGTCGCAAATTTCGATGGCGATCTTGCACAGGTATTCATGGGAGCGGTGCATGGGGTTCCGCAGCTGCATGGCGGCCACAGTGCTCCAGCCCTTTTGCTCGAAGATCCTGCGGGTTTCGTCCGGACGCATATAGACGCCGGGGTATTCTTTGGGGAAGGAACCTTCACTCCAGACCTTGACGGTGCCCCCCAGGTTGATTTCTTCCTGGCCCATGACCATCTGGACACCAGGGTGATCCATCTCATCGGTGGTGAAGACCTGTTTGCATTCCCACTTTTTGTCGATCTTGTACTTCTCGGTGACCTTCATGGTCCCCATCATCTCTTCGGTATCCCGGTCCACCAGGAGGACTTCCTGGCCGATCTTGATGGAGTCGGCCTTGCCCTGATTGACGGACATAGTGACCGGGATGGGCCAGAAGGTGCCGTCCGTGAGTTTCATATCACCGCTGCAGGAGCCCTTCCAGTCGTCGTGGCCCATGAAGCCGGTCAACGGCGTAAAGCCGCCGATGCCCATCATGATGAGGTCGCCAACCTCCCGGGAGGCCAGGGTGACTGCGGTGAGTTCCTTGGCGCGCTTCTTCTCTTCAGCCACTTCGGCCGGGGAAAGCAGCAAGGGTTTTAACTTCTTCTCTTTGCCATGCGGATTCACCAAACCTTTTTTACAAACTGCCACATCAACAGCCATCTATCTTCCTCCTCGGGAATTAAGAGTTTTTGTCAGAAACGCTCAACGTATCGAAATAATGTGAAATATTTCACATGCCATCCAGATTTTCACAATAAATCATCTCTCGACGGTTGTCAATAATATTTTTCACGAACTCATTTTTTTGATGCAAGCCGCCAGCCTCCTGCTTTTTCCGGCCTTAATTCTCCAAACGATAGATCAGCGTGGGTTCCCGGCGGCCTCTAAGCACCACCGCGGGCTCCGGCGTGGCCTTGAACTCTTTCTCCAGGGCCTGGAACGTGGACTCGCTGATCAGGGTGTCGGCCTCCACCTCTTTGGCCAGTTCCTGGAGCCGGGCCGCCACGTTGACCGCGTCGCCCACCACCGTGAAGTCCATGCGCTTGGTGGAGCCGATGTTGCCCACAATGGCCTCCCCGGTATTGATGCCGATGCGCATCCCCTGGATGGGGGTCCGCTTTGAGGCCTGCATGGCCTTCAGGTGGCGCTGCATGGCCAGGCCGCATTCCACCGCCCGGGTGGCTGCCTGGGGCAGCGGCAGCGGCACTCCGAACACCGCCATCAGGGCATCCCCTACGAACTTGTCCAGGGTCCCCTGATACCTGAACACCAGATCCACCATCTCGGAAAAGTAGGTATTGAGCACCTCCACCACGGTTTCCGGGGCCATGGGCTCCGACATGGCGGTAAAATTACGGATATCGGCAAAGAGGACCGTCACCTCCTGCCGCCGCCCTCCCAGGGCCAGCAGCCCCGGATTCTTCAGGATCTCCTCGCACAACTCCGGGCTGACGTACCGGGAGAAGGTATCCCGGAGCACGTGCCGTTCCTGGTAGAGGCGCAGGCGGCTCCGCAGGGTGGCCTCATGGCTGGCCTCTTCCATGGCGATTTCTTTGAGGAGGGTCTTGAGCTCAGGGTCGCTGGTCTCTTGGGACAGAGACATATAGCTCTTCCGGGCCTCCATCTCATGCGCGATGGCCAGTTCGATGGCCTGCACGATATTCAGGTCCGGTTTGGCTTCGTCTTGCGGTTCGGGTTGGTCGGCTGCCATATTAGGGCGTTTTCGGTTTCCGATTTTCGCTTATAGAGAAATAAATATCTTGATGAGTCAAATACTTACTTTTGAAGGGGAAAGTGCTTGAGGCCATCAAGTCCTGATAGCGAGTCGCTGGCCTGAGCCCCCGGAGGGAACCTGGAGAATTATATCACAATCTTTTCGTGAGGGAAGAACAAGCTGCTCTTTAGCCCAAATTTCTTCCATGGCCCGGTCGGTTATCATCTTCTCTAAAAATGGGTGGGCACGGCCCACCATCTTTGGTAGCCGCAGGCTTTAGCCTGCGCCGGTACAGGCGAGACACCGGTGCCACCGTTATTCACCTCGTTCCCAAGTTGCACTTGGGAACGAGGTGTCGCCCCGGCCCAGGCCCGCACCCCCTCACCCTGAATCTCCCGGCCAATCTTTAATCTTGTCTGAAAGCTGACCGCCGACCGCGCTTTTTTCATAAAACACCTCCACCAGATACAACCCCTGGGGCGGCGCGGTGGGTCCGGCCAACTGCCGGGCGCGGCTGACCAGCAGGTCCGCCGCCAACGTCGGTGCGGCTTTCCCTCGCCCCACCTCCACCAGAGTCCCCACCAGGCTCCGCACCATGCCCCTCAGAAAACCATTGGCGGTGATGGTGAAGTTGAGCCAGTTCCCGGGATGCGGCCGCCACCGGGCCGCCAACACCTGCCGCACGGGATTGATATTGTCGCTGCCGGAGGCCCGAAACGCGGTAAAATCGCGCTCGCCGATGAGCGCCGCGGCGGCTTCCACCATGGCCGCCAGGTCCAGAGGCCGGGAAATCCACCAGGCATACTGGCGGTGCAGCGGCGACGGGCTAAGCCGGTTGAGGATGCGGTATTCATAGGTCTTGGCCCGGGCCGATTTCCGGGCGTGGAAATCCCACGCGACCTCGGCGGCCTCAAGCACCGCGATATCTTTGGGTAAGAGGGAATTCAGGCCCAGATGAAAGGCCTTAAGGGGAATGGATACCTGAGTGCGAAAATTGGCCACCTGCCCCAGGGCGTGCACCCCGGCGTCGGTGCGCCCCGAGGCGATGACGGCCGCCTGCTCCCCGGTCAGCCGGGCCACGGCTGCTTCCACTACTTCCTGAATGCTCAGCGCGTTCACCTGGCGCTGCCAGCCGTGATAGCGGCTGCCGTCATATTCCAGCAGGAGGCGGATATTCCGGGAAGTCATCGGATGGAAGTTATCCCGAGGGTGGAGGAAAAACCCCAAAAACAGTCAGGGGACTAAGGGCGAAACCGCGACTTAAGGAAAATCAGGTCCTTCCGGCTCTTTTTGCCTTTTGCCCTTTTCCCCTTTTCGCCCCTTCTATTAAGGAAAGAGCGGTACTGAACCCAGACCCGTGGTCTCGGGAAAGCCGTTCATCAGGTTGAAATTATGCACCGCCTGGGACGCCGCGCCCCGGGCCAGGTTGTCGATGGCGGAGACCACGATGACCCGGCCCCGTTCCCGGTCCACCTTCAGGCCCAGGTCGCAGTAGTTGGAGCCCCGCACGTGGATGGTGTTGGGCAGCGACCCCGGCGGGTGCAGGCGGATGAAGGGCTGGTCCTGGTAGAAATTCTGGAAGACGTTGAGCAGCTCTACTTCGTCCATCGGCCGCACCAGGGAGGCGTACAGCGTGCCCAGGATGCCCCGGTTCATGGGCACCAGGTGGGGCGTAAAGGTCAGGAAGACCCGCTCCCCCGCCAGCAGGCTCAATTCCTGTTCCATCTCCGGGTTGTGGCGATGCTCCGCCACCTTGTAGGCCCGGAAACCCTCATTGACCTCGCAGTACTGGGTGGCTAGCGCCGCCTGGCGCCCGGCCCCGCTGGTCCCGGACTTGCAATCCGCGATCAGGGAGTTCAGGTGCACCAGCTTGGCCGCCACCAGCGGGGCCAGCCCCAGAATGACGCAGGTGGGGTAGCAGCCGGGGTTGCCCACCAGCCGGGCTCGCCCCGTGGCATAACCATGGAGTTCCGGCAGGCCGTACACCGCCTCCTTCAGCAAAGCCGGAGCCGTGTGCGGCTGGTACCATTTCTCGTAAACGGCCGCCTCCCGGAAGCGGAAATCGGCGCTCAGGTCCACCACCCGGCAGTCCATCTTGAGAAGCCGGGGCACGATCTCCATGGCCGTCTGGTGCGGGACGCTGGTAAAGACAAATTCGGCCCCCTGGCAGGCGGCCTCAACGGGGTCCGGGGCCACGAAAGGCAGATCGCAGATGCCGGCCAGGGCCGGAAAGACCTGGCTATAGGGCCGCCCCGCCCATTCCCGGGAAGTCAGGGCCGCCAACTCGCAGCCCGGATGCCGCACCAACAGCCGCACCAACTCCAGCCCGGCATACCCGGAAGCCCCGATAACTGCGACTTTGCATTTACGCACAGCCCCTGATACTCCTTAGCCCGATAAAATAAACGTAGGGGCGGTGAGCGCACCGGCCCCTACAGAAATGACGTATGGAGAAAATTGGGGTGGATCAGCGCTTGGAGTACTGGCAACCGCGGCGGGCGCCCCGGAGGCCGTACTTCTTCCGCTCTTTGATCCGGGAGTCCCGGGTCAGGAAACCGGCCTTTTTCAAGACGCCCCGCAATTCCGGGTTCAAAATGACCAGGGCCCGGCTCAAGGCGTGCTTAATGGCCCCAGCCTGCCCTTCCGGTCCGCCGCCCCGGACGTTGACCACGATGTCCACCTCGGGGCCCACGTTCACCAACTGCAGGGGTTTGCGCACCAGGTTGCGGGTGGTCTCCATAGGAAAGTAGTTCTCGAACTCCCGCTGGTTCACGATAATCCGGCCATTGCCGGGACGCATGTAAACCCGGGCGATCGCGGACTTGCGCTTACCCGTGGCATGGATGCTTGCTTGCTCCGCCATCAATCCTCCCAGGGAAGGGGCGCCGGCATCTGGGCCTCGTGGGGATGCTTGCCGCCGGCATAGATCTTCAACTTCTTTAACAGATGCCTTCCCAAACTGTTTTTCGGCAACATACCCCGGACCGCCTTGCGCAAAATCTCCTCCGGTTTCTTCTGGAGAAGCTTCCGGGCAGAAATCTCTTTAATCCCGCCGGGATAGCCGGAATGCCGGTAGTAGAATTTATTGTCCAACTTCTTGCCGGTCAGTTGCACCTGAGCGGCATTCACCACGACCACGAAATCCCCGGTATCGATATGGGGGGTAAAGGTGGGCTTGGTCTTGCCCCGCAGCACCATGGCGATACGGGTGGCCAGGCGGCCCAAGACCTTATCCTGAGCGTCCACCACGTACCACAGACGGGCCACTTCCCCTTCCCGGGCGGTATAGCTTTTCATTGGGCTTACTCCCTGAAAAATAACCATATATATGTAACTTTTCGTGCCACCTTCTGTCAATAGCCCTGTGAGAGAAATATCCGTTCAGCCCCAAAATTACCCCGCGGCTGGAGAATTTTTTCAGTCCAAACGGCTGTCGCACCCCAGGCGGTGGTGCCGGCAGCCCCACCTGATCTCCTCTTCCTTGAACCATCGGGAAACCATATCAGGGCGTGGTCCGGCCCTTTAGAATATCTTACCTCTAATCCCCGGTGCCACCCTAAAATCACCCTCCCCGGGCGAATCTAATTTCCTTTGTCTTTGGCTGGAGAATGTGGTAGATCATTTAGCGATATGCCATACTGTAATCAATGCCAGCTAATTCACGGAGAAGAACATCGATTCTGTCAGCGTTGCGGCCAACTCCTGAAAGGCTCTGCCCCCGCCGCGGCCAGGCCCTGCGCCCGCTGCGGCACCTCGACCTATCCCGGGCAAAAATTCTGCACCGAATGCGGTCTGCCCCTCAGGATGGCCCGTGTTAACCACGAAGAGGCGGAGGCCCCTGACCGTCCGCCGCTCTTTTACCCTCGGAGACCCGATTCCATGGCTCGTCGCCGACAACGACGCCCCGGCCGTTTTATCTCGCTGATCATCCTCGTCCTCTTGATTGTGGGCGGGATCTATATATGGCGTCATCTTCCCACGCGGGTGGTTACCACCACCCAGGCTCCCACCACCTCGGCTCCCCAAGACGATCTGCGCCGGGAGGTGGAAAAGATTGCCGAAAAGATTCGCTCCGCCCACCTCAATAAAGATATCAACAAGTGGCTCAGTTGCTACAACTCCTCCTATCCCCATCTGGGACAGCTGGAAAACCGGCAGCTGGAACTGTGGAAGAACTATGATATAAAGGAAGTTAACTATCGCATTTCCAATGTCCAACGGGTGAGCGACACCACCGCCACCGCGGACATCATCTGGAACATCCAGCTCTATGACCACCGCTCCCATGACTACACCCTGGTGCGGCAGGGTTATAAGATCAGCCTGGACAAAGGTCCGGGAGGCTGGAAGATTCGCGATAGCAAGGAAATCGCAGGGGGATAAGCGCACCTTGAAGGCCGCGGCCATTCGTAAATCCTGGTACGCCCTGGGGCTGGGGTTGGGATTAACCCTCTGTCTGACGGGATGTCAGACCCTGTTTCCCAAACCCGTTTATACGCCGCCTCCGGTGGCGGCGCCGGCGCCGCCACCACCGCCGCCGCCCCAGCAGGTCGCCCGGCCCACCTTTTATGTCGCCGGTAACCGCCTCAATCTCCGGGCCTGCCCTGGCATGGACTGCCCCAGGATCGCCATCATCGATCGCAACGAAGAAGTGGAGAAAGTGGGCGACGCCGCGGATTGGTCCCAGATCCGCGTCAAGCGGGACGGCACCATCGGCTGGGTGAGTTCCCGGTATCTCTCCCCCACCCCGGTGGCCGCGCCGCCCGAAGCGGCTCCTACTCCGCCCGAAGCGGTAACTCCGCCGCCGTTGCCGGCCCTGCCCGAAAAAGCCAAGCCGGCTCCGGTCAAACCCCCGGCCGTGGAGAAACCGCCCGCCGTAGAAAAGCCGCCGACGGTGGAAAAGCCTAAACCGTCTAAACCACCGGAAGTCCCGGCGCCGCCGGTCAAGCCCAAGGTCAAGGCACCGCCTAAACCGGCCCCGCCGGAAGAAGAAGCCCCGCCGGCCCCGCGTAAGCCGGCCCCGGCCCCGGAAAAGCCCGTGAAACCTGAGAAACCGGCCAAACCCGAAAAGCCGGAAAAACCGGCCCCTGCGCCTCCGGCTCCCAAGCCGGCCCCGCCGGAAAAGCCGGCGCCGCCTCCCCCGGCCGAGCCGGAAAAGCCCGGCGGGATTCGGATCATGTAGGGCAGTTGCCAGTGGTCAGTGGTCAGTAGCCAGTTAAAGCCTGAGGCGCTTGAATCCGCATAATTACAAGCCCCGGCATCTTGAGTCACAAAAGAAGGGGCGGTCATCCCGCCCCTTCTTTTTTGTCCGATCATCTTAATCTTCAGCTACATTCTGCTTTTAACTGACCACTGACCACTGACCACTGCTCACTCACCACTCGATCAGCGTCGCCCCCCAGGTGGCTCCGGCCCCGAAACTGATGAGCACCACCTTGTCGCCCGGCTTGATCTTGCCTTCCTGCAAGGCCTCATGCAGGGCAATGGGCACCGACGCCGCGGAGGTGTTGCCGTATTTGTGGATATTGACAAAGACCTTGTCCATGGGCACCCGGGCGAATTTGGCGCCGGCCTCCAGGATGCGGTAGTTGCCCTGGTGAATGATCAAATAGTCGATTTCTTCCCGGGTGATGCCGGCCATCTCCAGAACCCGGGGGATGGACATTTTCACCGCATTGACCGCGAATTTGAAGATCTCCGGTCCGTCCATCCGCAGGAAATGCTTGGCGGCATGACTTTGCGGCGGGAGAAACGGGCTCACCTCTTTGCTGAATTCGCTTTCGCAAAAGAGGTTCTCGTTCAGCTTCGAGGCGATGAACGATTTGATAATCCGCCCCTGCCGGCTCGGGCCGATCACCACTGCGCCGGCCCCGTCGCCGAAGAGCAGGCAGGTGGCCCGGTCGGTCCAATCCGTAAAGCGGGAGCAAACATCACTGCCGATGACCAGGGCATACTTGCCTTCCGCGGCCACCAGGCGTTCCCCCACGTACAAGGCGTAGTTGAAGCCGCAGCAGCCCGCCTGCAGGTCGAAGGCCGCGGCCTCGCCGCCGATGCCCAGCTCCTCCTGGATGCGAATGGCCCCGGCGGGGAAAAAGTGCGCCGGGGTGTTGGTCCCCAGGATGATGTAACTCAACTGTTCCGGTCCGATCCCCGCGGCCGCCAGGGCCTGGCGCGCGGCCGCCACCCCCATGGAGACCGCGTCTTCCTCGGGCGCGGCGATGCGGCGCTCATGAATGCCGCTGCGCTCTACGATCCACTGCGCCGAGGTCTCGACGAGGGTTTCCAGGTATTGATTGGTCAGGACCGCTTCGGGCACATACGCTCCGGTGCCCAGGATGCCGATTTGCTGTTGGCTCAACGTTTGCCACCTATAGTTACAAGAGTATTAAGAGAATTTATATCGCAGCAGGGGCAAAAAGGCAACCGAATTGGGCGGGGGTTTGTCGCCGCCGGTTTCTCCCGCCGGAGGCCTGGGGCGCTTCATCAATTATAACCTTTGGCCGAAAAGACCATCTCCATGCGGCCGCAAGTCACCCCTCATATTCCCCGTCTCCTTGCCTATTATACTATTTATCTGTATAGTATTAATAGAGCTGCCAGTCATGGTGAAAATTATCCGAAAAATTCCCTTGACACCCAAGATATTGTGTTTTAATATATTCATCACTACAACATGTTGCTTTACCAGGGAATTTCGGCAAGCACCTAAATTCAGGAGGAAATGATGGCGCCGCAGGGGGAAATCAGGGAAATCGCCGGGGAGTTGCCGTTAAGCC
The DNA here is from genome assembly GCA_023229795.1 of Syntrophobacterales bacterium. Taxonomy (GTDB): domain Bacteria; phylum Desulfobacterota; class Desulfobaccia; order Desulfobaccales; family 0-14-0-80-60-11; genus 0-14-0-80-60-11. The sequence continues at coordinate 36,824 of JALNYP010000027.1, read as the reverse complement.
ACAACGCCGTGGTCGTGCTGAAGAAGCGCTACCTCAAGAAGGACGAAACCGGGGAGCCCACTGAGGCCGCCCCGGATATGTTCCGCCGGGTGGCCGACACCATCGCCGAGATCGACCGCAACTACGACCCGGACGCGGACGTGGCCGCCATTGCCGACAAGTTCTACGCGCACATGGCCTCCCTTAAGTTCATGCCCAATTCCCCCACCCTCATGAACGCCGGGCGGGAGCTGGGCCAGCTCTCCGCCTGCTTCGTGCTGCCGGTGGAGGACGACATCGAGTCCATTTTCGACGCCGTCAAGCAGACCGCCCTGATCCACAAATCCGGCGGCGGCACCGGTTTTTCCTTCTCCCGCATCCGGCCGGCCAACGACCCGGTCATGTCCACCAAGGGCGTGGCCTCGGGCCCCATCTCCTTCATGAACATCTTCGACGTGGCCACCGAAACCATCAAGCAGGGCGGCACCCGCCGGGGCGCCAACATGGGCATCCTCCGGGTGGACCACCCTGATATCGAGTCCTTCATCACCTGTAAGAACGACACCAAGCGCCTCACCAACTTCAATATCTCGGTGGGTCTGACCGACGCCTTCATGGACGCGGTCAAGGAAGACCGGGCCTTTCCGCTCCTTAACCCCCGCACCGGCCGGGAGGTCAAAAAGGTGAGCGCGGCCCAGCTCTTCGACCTCATCGTCCAGAGCGCCTGGTCCACCGGCGAGCCCGGCATCGTCTTCCTGGACGCCCTCAACCGCGGCAATACCGTGCCCCACCTGGGGGCCATCGAAGCCACCAACCCCTGCGGCGAACAGCCCCTGCTGCCCTACGAGTCCTGCAACCTGGGGTCCCTGAACCTGGCCCGGGCCGTCCAGGGCGGCAAAATCGACTACTCCATCCTGGCGGACATGGTCCACACCGCGGTGCACTTCCTCGACAACGTCATCGACGCCAACCGGTTTCCCCTGGACACCATCCGCCAAAAGACCTTGGATACCCGCAAGATCGGCCTGGGGGTCATGGGTTTCGCGGATCTGCTCCTGAAGCTGAACATCCAGTATAACTCCGAGGCGGCCATCGGCGTGGCCGAAGAGGTCATGGCCTTCATCCAAAAGGAATCCCGGCAGGCCTCCGCCGCCCTGGCCGACACCCGGGGCAATTTCCCCACCTACACCGGCAGCAAATACGACGGCAACGGCCTGGGGCGCATGCGCAACGCCACCACCACCACCATCGCCCCCACCGGCACCATCAGCATCATCTCCAGTTGCTCCAGCGGCATCGAGCCCCTCTTCGCGGTCTCTTTCGTGCGCCGGGTCATGGAGGGCACCGAACTGGTGGAAGTCCACCCCTACTTCGAGGAACTGGCCAAGAGGCAGGGCTTCTACAGCCCCGAACTCATGAAGTCCATCGCCCAGGTCGGCTCCATCCGGGAGTTCAAGGAAATCCCCAAAGACGTGCGCCGCCTCTTCGTCACCGCCCACGAAGTCTCGCCCCACTGGCACATCCGCCTCCAGGCCGCCTTCCAGAAATACACCGACAACGCCGTATCCAAGACGGTCAACTTCCCCAAACAGGCCACCGCCGACGACGTGCGGGAGGTTTACCTCCAGGCCTATGAGCTGGGCCTCAAGGGCGTCACCATCTACCGGGACGGCAGCCGGGAAGAGCAGGTCTTGAGCTTCGGGTCTAAGACCCCCAAGCTGCAGTACATCACCCCGCGCCCCCGGCCCGAACGCACCACCGGCGTCACCGAACTCATCAACACCGGCTGCGGCAAGCTCTACGTCACCGTCAACCAGGACCAGTTGGGCTTCTGCGAAGTCTTCGCCCAGATGGGCAAGACCGGCGGCTGCGCCTCCTCCCAGATCGAGTCCACCGGCCGCCTCATCTCGCTCGCCCTGCGCTCCGGCGTCAAGATCGACGCCATCATCAAGCAGATCACCGGCATCCGCTGCCCCAGCTCCAACTGGCAAAACGGCAGCCAGGTCCTCTCCTGCCCCGACGCCATCTCCAAGGTCCTCTCCCGCATCGCCGAAGTAGACCCCCCGGCCCCCACCCTGGCCACCATGGGCTCCTGCCCCGACTGCGGCGGCGCCATCGAACCCGAAGGCGGCTGCCTGGTCTGCCGCAGCTGCGGGTTTAGCAGATGTAGTTAGTGGCTATAAAATATGAAATCAAAGGAGATTTCAAATGGCTAAAAATGAGAAAACTTCAAAAAAGGTTGGGACTATTGCTTCTGAATTATTGAGAAATCCCAAAACTCCCCCAAAAGTTAAATCGGTCGCTGCATCTGCCCTAACACAGAGGCATGATAAGAAGAACAAATAATATTCAGCAAAAATTCGCTCCATATGGGACAACATAGAACCGAAAGGGGCTCTTGGTATCCCGTTCATGCGGCTTTTCGCAGAGTAGTTAAGGTTTCTGGAAGAAGGGCCAGGGGCCGACGGCTTATATTGAGGAAGAGAAAGTGATAGAGATAATTGAGCCGGCTGAGATACCAGAACCAAAAGAAACAGGCTCTGCTGGGACTCAAACCACAGCGGCAAGCGAGATTGTTCCTGTTGAGGAAGAAAGTCCAATTAAGGGCCTCCCTATCGCTCAAAGGGTCGAAGGACTCCTTGCAGCGAGACCGAGAATTTTGGGCAGCGAGTTGGCAGCTAGTTTGTTGGTCGGCACCCTTCACCGAGATGACTACGATATTCAAACACTCAAGAGGGAGTTAGAAAAAACTCGTGAAGAACTAAGGCAAACTACCGAAGAATTATCTGAGGTTAAAACAAAAGCTGCCGTGCTTCAGGAACGCGTGAATGCTTATAAAAGGGAAAGGCATTTAAAAAATCTAAGTATCGGCGCTGGGCCAGTAATGATTGGGATAGGAATCCAATTTATCCGAAACAATTTAGATATCTATGGCTATATAATTGGAATTTTGGGGATACTGCTTCTTTTCTTCGGCTGGTTCTCGAAGTCAGAGGAGGCAGTGAAATGATTGTCAGCTTAATAACCGAATTTACAGTCAGTGTTTTCGATCGCGGCATACCCAACCAAGAGAGAATAGTTTTGTATGTGAACGAAAGTTTGAACCTTGGTCAATATGGTTTAATGATCGGCGTCCGAGGACAAGCCGGTATGGCAGTACCAATTAGGGATAATATGCTATGGTTTGGCGATGGCATAGTTAATAAGGGAGATTGGATTTTTATATATACAGGCCCAGGTGAAGCCAAAACAACGATGCTGCCGAACACAGAGGAACGTTTATTTTCGATTCATTGGGGACGGAAAGAAACTATCCTCCATCATCGCGAGTTAGTGCCTATTCTCTTTCGAGTTGATGCAGTAATAGTACCCCAAGAAATGGAGAATCTCCCTAAGATTGCTCCTTAAAGCGCCGATCAAAGTTCCCCTCGTTCCCAAGCTCCAGCTTGGGAACGAGATTTTCCGGCGAAGCTCTGCTTCGCCACCTTTGCACCCCCTGCCCATGAGAACCCGCTACACCGTCAGAGAGCCCGGCGTCTCCTACTTCATCACCTGCACGGTGGTCCAATGGATTCCCCTCTTCACCCGCAAACCCTATTACGACATCCTCATCGACACCCTCCGCTTCTGCCGCGAGCATAAGGGCCTGAAAATTTATGCCTATGCCCTCCTGGACAACCACCTGCATCTGGTGGTCGCCGCGGACAAATTGTCGGACATCATCCGGGATTTCAAGAGCTTCACCGCCAAGCGCCTCATCGCACAATTGGAGCAGGATCAAAAGACCTGGGTTCTCAATCAGTTGCAGTATTATAAGCAGGCTAACAAGACCAGGAGCGACTACCAGGTCTGGCAGGAGGGGTTTCATCCCCAGCAGATCGTCTCGGAAGCAATGCTGCACCAGAAGATCGATTACCTGCATCACAACCCCGTGCGTATCGGCGTAGTGGAACGACCGGAAGATTGGCTCTATTCCAGCGCCAGGGATTACGCCGGGGGAACGGGTATCGTGGAGTTGGACGAACTGCGTTAGCGGTGGCAAACCTGGAGGTTTGCCGGATAATGGCATTCCTAAGCTGGAGCTTGGGAACGAGAAGGGGGTTAAACGCCTGGCCTGTGGACCTTTCACCGGCCGGAGGCCGGTGACACTATTTGCTGTGCGCCTCCATGTAGGCCCGCAGCAGGGCGTTGATTCGGGTCTGGTAGCCTTTGCCCTGGGACCTGAACCAATCCAGCACATCCTGATCCAGGCGGATGCACACCGCGGCCTTGGGTTGGGGCAGCACGATCACGGCCTTCTCAAAAAAGGCCTCGTCCAGTTCAGGGATATCGGAGTAATCGATCTCCTCATCCTTCATTTTCCGGAGGCGCTGCAAGTCCGAATGATATTTTTTCTTCATAAGCCTTTCTTTCCTTGTAGTTGGCTCGGCGCATGGAGATGAGGCGGACCGTTTCACTCCGCATCGCATACACGACGACCACCACGATATCTTCCAGCCGTCCCAAAGAAATTAACCGAGTCTCTCCGTAGTCCTGGCGCTGGTCTTCTGCAGTTATGAGAATTCCATGGAAAACTTTTTCCGCATCCCGGAAGTCAAGGCCTTGTTTTTCATAATTGGCCCGCCTTTTGACTTCGTCCCATTCGAATTCCATGGTTATAGCGTTTGCCATAAATTCATTCCACTTGCTGATTTTTAAATCCCCCTAAATCCCCCTTTTTCAAAGGGGGACTTTTAGAGCAATTCCTCGTAGTTCCCCCCTTTGACAAAGGGGGGGGTAGGGGGGATTTTGGTTTTTTGAGCATGTGCCCTAACGGAAAAAACTTTTGGCATTCGCTATAAATGTATATGCAGATCGTATATACATCAACAAAAATCTAGGCAAGTCGGGGTTTTTGGTTCCCGCCCTCCGCCTACTTCACCGCGGCAGCCTGGACCCTGGTGGCCGCGCCGGTGGGTTCGGTGTAGCTCATGATGAAGCGGAAATGGGGGAAGAGGCGGGGCAGGCGCATCATGTTGAAAATCATGACGCCGATGGACAGGCGGTCCAGCCAGGAGGACAGCGGCCAGCCCAGGTGAACGTTAACCTGGCGGTCGCCGAACTCGTACTCCACCACCCGGAGCAGGGCCACCAGGCGGTGGTAGAGGCTCAACTGGAGCAGCGGCAGGCGGAAGTGGTTGGGAGCCAGTTTGGTGGGGATGCCGGCCCGGGGGGAATAGAAGGTGATGTAGGCGACGTTATCCTCCGGGGGCTCCTCGCCGGTCTCCTGGGAACGCTTGAACACCAGGTGAATGTCCGGGGCCGAGGATTCAGCCAGGTAGAGGATCAACTCCATTTCGTTGTCGCCTTTGCCGATCTCCTTGATCTCCGGGGCCCGTTTCTGGGCCACCAGGAATCCGGCCACCAGCACCAGCCCGGTAACCACGCCCCAAAGCAGGGTGCCGTGGGGCTTCATAATGGCCAGAAAGATGAAGCAACTCACGAAGATGATCCACATGATCAGGGTGACCAGGCGGGAGGTGTGAAAGTGGATGAGTTCCTTGGTGCCCATGTAGTAGCGGTAGATGATGAGGGCGCCCATGTTGATGCAGAAGCTGGCCAGGAGGCCCAGGGCGTACATATCCGCCAGGGTTTCCTGCCGGCCCGACGTGATCACGATGATGATGGAGAAGAAGGCGGCGTTGGCCAGGTGGATGCGATAGAGGGACTGGCGCCGGTTGGTGACGATGATCCAGTGAAAGCCGTAGCGGTGGGCCACCCGTTCGATAAGTTCGCTGGAGGCCACGAACGCGGTGTTCACCGCCATGATCAGGGTGAAGCTGGCCAGAATCGCCACCATGACCCCGAAGGGCAGGCCGTTCAAGATGGTGGCGTAATGGGTGATGAGGTCGCCTTCATGCAGATGAAAATCAATGTTGGCGGACAAGGCCAGGGCGGCGATCAGGGGAGTCACCAGCCCCACGGTGCAGGCCAGGAAGATATAGGCCTTTTTGATCTCCTTCCAACTGCGCACCAGGCCGGCGGTCTGGAGCACGGACTCCACCCCCGAATAGGCCAGGATACAGAAGGCGATATGGGCGATAAAGATGTGGTAGGTCTCGAAGAACGAGCCGGGGTGCAGATCCGAAGCGGTTTTGCTGGCGGCTTCTTTAAGCCTTCCGATGGAAAAGCTGTCCAGGGCCAGGATGCCGGAAATAATGAGGGTGGCGAAAATCAAGGCCGCGGCGATAAAGATGGTGAAGGTGACCCGGGCGTTCTCTTTGATGCCCAGGATATTAAGACCGGCGATGGCCCAGATGGTGATCAGCACCAGGGTTATGATGACGTGATGGGGCAGGTGGAAGAAGGAGGTGGCGTTTAAGACCGCGCTCACGGCCGAGATGCAGGCGGTGAGGATGTAATCCACCATGATGGAAGCCACCGCCACGAAAGAGACCAGGGGACCCAACACCAGGTAGGAAAAGGAATAGACCCCGCCGCCGATCAGATTGTGGTGCTCCAGGATTTCGGCGATCTCCACCAGCCGGGTGGTCATGTAGTGGACGAACACTGCGGTGAAGGCGATGAAGACGATGGCGCTCAAGCCGATGAAGCGGTAGGCCTCGGCGGGGGCGTAAAACACCGAGGTGAGCTCGTCCATCAGGGTGATGACCGCCACCGACAGCCAGGTGAGCCACCAGCGCCCGTTCTGATAGTAGGAGAGCCGCCCCGGTTTGCGCAGCAGCACGACGAAGACCCCGACCAGAGCCAGGTTGATGACGATCAGGAGGATGGGCTTCAGGTACAAGAGCGTGGCCTCGTCAATCGGGAATCCGCGGAGCCCCCAGGAAGCGGGAAAGCGCGGCGGCCTTTTCGCCTACCGCGGAGCGGATTTTATCATTCTTAAGATAAAGGGTCATAATAATTTCTTCCGCAAGTACATTACGCCTCCCCTGACGCGCTGACCGATCAGAGTCTTGCCGCGGCGGGTTGGGCCTGCGCCGGGGCCCGGCGGAAATAGCGGATGTCAAACTCGAATTGGGGGAACATCCGAGGCAGGCGCATCAGGTTGAAGACCATGACCCCCACGGCCATCCGGTCCCACCAGGAGGACAGCGGCCAGCCGAAGTGGACTACCACCTGGCGGTGCGGTAGTTCATATTCCACCACTTTCAAGAGGCTCAGGATGCGGTGGTAGAGGCTGATCTTGGTCAGGGGGAAGCGGTAGTGATTGTCCGCGGTGCGGAGAGGAATCCCGGCCCGGGGTGAAAAGAAGGTGATGTAAGCTTCATTATCTTTGATCGCGCTGTGGTCCGACTCCTCGGAACGCCGGAAATATAAATGGATCTCGGGCGCGTCCGACTCGGCCAGGCGCAGGATCATGTCCATCTCGGAATCCGCCTGGGCGATCTGCTTCTTTTCCGGCCCCCGGCTTCTGGATACCAGGAACCCCGCCGCCAGCATCAGGACCGTAACCGTGCCCCAGAGCAAGGTGGCATAATGCTTGTCATAAGCCAGAAATAAAAAGCAGCTTAATAGGATTACCCATAAAACCAGGGTCCCGGCGCGGTTGGTGAAATATTTGACGTCCTTGGTACCCGTGAAATAGCGGTAGAGGATGAGAGCCCCCACGTTGATGCAAAAGCTGGCGAGAATCCCCAGGGCGTACATATCCGCCAGCAGAGACTGGCTGCCGGCGGTAAGAAAGATGATGCCGGAGAAAAAGGCGGCGCTTAACAGGTGGATGCGATAGAGGGACTGCCGGCGGTTGGTGGCGATCAGCCAGAAGAACCCGTAACGGTGAGCCACCCGTTCCATCAATTCGCTGGAGGCCACAAACGCGGTGTTGATAGCCATGCTCAAGGTGACGCTGGCGAGGGCCGCTACCAGGATGCCGAAGCCGACGCCGTTGAGCAGGGAAGCGTAATGGGTGATCAAGTCGCCTTCGTGCTGTTTAAAATCGATGGGCGCGGACAAGGCCAGGGCCGCCACTAGCGGGGTAACGATGCCGACGGTCAGGCCCAGGAAGAGATACGCCTTGCGGATCTCCTGCCAACTGCGCACCAGCCCCGCGGTCTGGAGCACTGATTCCACCCCGGAATAAGCCAGGATACAGAACGCGATATGGGAGATGAACCGGGAGTAATCCCCGCTCCAGGTGCCGGTCTGCACTTGCTCCGCGGCAATCTTGGCCGATTGCTGTAGCTGCCCCAACGAGCCCTGATCCAGATTAAGAATCCCCGAGACGACCAGGTTCATCATGATGATGGCGGCGCCGATGAAGATCATGAAGGTGAACCGGGCATTTTCCCGAATGCCCAGGATGTTCAAACCGGCCACCCCCCAAATAACGCTCAGCACCAGGACGAGCTTCATGGGCTCCGATAAGCTGAAAAAGGAGGTGGCGTTGGCCACCGCACTGACTGCGGAGATGCAGGCGGTGAGGATATAGTCCACCATGATGGAGGCCACGGCTACAAAGGACACCATGGGTCCCAGGACCAGGTAGGAAAAAGAATAGACCCCGCCGCCGATGAGGCCGTGCTGTTCCAGGATTTCGGCGATCTCCGTCAGCCGGGTGCTAAAAAATCTGATCAGCACACTGGTGATGGCAATAAAGACGATGGCCCCGAGGCCGATGAAGCGGTAGGCCTCGGCGGGCACGTAAAAGATCGAGGTGAACTCGTCCATCAGGGTGATGACCCCGATGGCCAGCCAGGTGAGCCACCAACGTCCTTTATGATGATAGGAGAGCAGTTCCCGGTTCCGGTACAGGTAGATAAAAAAGGCCACCATAGCCAGGTTGAGTATTATCAGGATGACAGATTTCATGGAGATCAATCCCATCAGGTGCTGCGGGTCACATCTTAGATGCACCGGGCCTCAGGTACGCCGGGGACTCAAAACCAAGCCCGGCAGAGCGAGGCTCCGCCCAGGCGTTCTCATGGCTGGAGACTAAACTGCGAAAGTCAAGGAGAATGGGAACCCGGTATAGGGGGCGGCGCTGGCACGGCTCCGGGGCTGTAGCCTTGGCAGCCGGATAAAGCGCCGATCTGGCGGGGTCTGGCCTGGGGAACGTCCTGGAGGTAACAAAAAACTGGCGCCAGGGGCGCCTCGACACGAATGTCCGCCATTTCCTCCTCCTGCTTACGGGGTTAGCTGTCGGGCTCGGGCAGGAGGTGTCTTGCCCTACCGCATACGCGGATTCGCCCCGAAAAATCGGGTCCCCCGCTTCTCCGATGGGGTATCGGAGAACTCAGCGGTTAGCCTCTGCGATATGAGGCTAACAAGATATTAATTTACTCATTTTTTCTGAGACGTCAATGAAAAATACTGGTGGGGCAGGCCGGACGGTCGGCGGTGAGAGCCCCATCTCCTGATTTCCCCGACCTTGCCAAAACCCGCGGGCGTGGGATATTCCTTGAAAGGGCCGCACCTAATAAGGTAAAAGGGCTAAGTCGACGAATCTCCTCATTATGGTGGAATGGCACAATGAAGTGGTTTACCTGGGAGCGTCTTATTCTGGCCGGGAGTATATTGATCGCCGTGGTCTGCCTGAGAATGTATACCGTTTACCTGTGGCACGAATGGGCGCCGATCATCCGCAGCCAAGCCCTCACCGCACCGCGCTTGAGCGCCCCGGTGGCCAAGGATTTCCCCCTCCATTGGACTGCATCTTATCTGGCGTTAACCGGGGAGCCTGCCACTATCTATGATAATGCCCGCTTTAAAAATGCTGAACAGGCTCTCCTGGGTCTGGGGGGACACCCCTGGCCCTACCCCCCCACCGCACTGCTGATCGACTTGCCCCTGGCCCTGCTCCCCTACTTTCTGGCCCTGGCCGCCTGGTTGGCGATTACCATGGGCCTTTATCTGCTGGTGCTCTACTGCATCGCCCCCCACCCGCTCACGCTGTTATGGGGCCTCTCGTTTTTCGGCACTTTTGAGAATTTTTTCTTAGGTCAGAACGGTTTCCTGTCCGCGGCCCTGTTGGGAGGCGGGCTGCTCCTCCTGGAGCGCTCTCCCCTCTGGGGCGGAGCGCTCTTGGGCCTGCTCAGTTATAAGCCCCAACTCGCGGCTCTGATCCCCGTGGCATTGCTGGCGGGACGGCGGTGGCGAGCCCTGGCGGGAGCCGCGATGTCGGGCCTGGCCCTGGCCCTGGCCAGCCTGTGGGCGTTTCCCGCTGATCTGTGGGTGTTGTTCCTGCAAAGCATGCCCCATACCATGGACAGACTTTACACCCAAACCCTCTGGTTTTCTAAGATGCCCACGGTTTTTGCCGCGGTGCGCCTGGCGGGTTTTGGGGTTCAAGCGGCTTGGGTCTGCCAGGCCCTATCGATGCTGGCCGCGCTCATCTTGATTGTCTGGCTGTGGCGGGGTCCTGCCTCTCCGGCCATCCGAGCTTCAGGTCTGATTATGGGGATTCTCTTATTTTCCCCCCATATCTGGAATTATGACCTGCCCCTCCTGGCCATTCCTCTGGCCTGGATATGGTGGGAAGGACACCGCCATGGTTGGCTGCCCTCCGAGCAAATCCTGTTATTCTGGAGTTGGTTTTTGCCCCTGATAACTTTTACCTTGTCAGTGGGGCTGGACTGGCCCACCGGCCCGCTTTATCTCGCCCCGCTGTTCATCCTGACTATGCGCAGATTAACTAGGGAAAGGCATCAGGCCGCTGCCCTCCGGAAAGTCGCCCCCAACCCCTGAGTCAGTGTCCAGCCCCAGTCCCCAAGAAAAATTATCCTAAATTCTCCAAAGCCCGGGCCGCGAAGTCCAGGGTGGGGTCCAGTTCCAGGGCCTGTTTGAGAACATACGCGGCTTCCTGGCGGTGGCCCAGGCGGTGCAGGTTGATCCCCAGGTTGGCATAGTCGATGGCCGAGCCCGGGTCCAGTTCGATGACCTTCTCGAAGCACTCCACCGCCTGCTGATAATCCTCCAGCTTGAAGCAGCAAAATCCCAGTAAATGGTGGGCCTCTTTCAGGTTCGGGGACAGGGTCAGGGCCTTGGTAAAGGCCTCAGCGGCCGCGCTATAATTCTCCAGGTCCTTATAACAGGCGCCCAGGTGCACGTAAATGCTGGGGATTTCAAGAGCCGGCGGGTTCCCGGCCAGGGCCCGGCGGAAGTGCTCCAGGGCCTCGGCGGCGCGGTCCTGGTTTTCCAGGGCCAGGCCCGTGAAGAAATGGACCTCGAAGCGGTCGGGGCAGGCGGCATCGAGGCGCGCCAGGGCCTCCAGGGCCTCATGCGGGGGGGCGTAAAGCGCCGCCACCTTGGCCAGGTGAAAGATGACGTTGGCATCCCGGGTGCGTTCGAGAAAATGGGTGCCGGGCACCAGCACGTACACCGTGGGGAGGTCAAGGCGGGGGTGGGTGGTGTTGACCACGAAGACCTCGAGTTCCAGGCGGGCCAGGGCCGCCAGGCAACCGTTGATCTCTTCTTTCAGGTTGGGCCGGGCCAGGCCGGGGAGGCTGTCCAGGGGCACCACGGGTCCGGGGGCCATGAGGTAAGCCGCCTCCTCCAGGGTCTCATATTTGGGCAGGGTGGGCCGGTAACTGGTGCGGCGATTGAAGTCCCCCGCCAGTTGGGCCACTTCGGTCAAGGCCCGGATCAGGGACTTGGCGGGATCGGTGGTGGTGCCCGCGGCAAAGACGATTTCGCTGTTTTCCGGGAACGTGGACGGGTCGTAGGCCAGGGCCGCCACTGTAGGGATGCCGGTATCCAGGGAAAAATCCCTTAGGTGCACGATGATGCCGTTGCGGTGGAACTTTTCCAACAGGTCCCGGGCCACGGGGTCCGTGACCGAGTCGGGGTCGATGACCGGGGTGGGGAGGCGGTCGTGGCTGATCACCGAACCCACGTGGCGCTCCACCACTTCGCACAGCCCCTGGAGGATGGCCTCCTCCAGGCAGTTGCCCGCCGCGGGGCCGTTATATTCTTCGATCAGGTAGAACCAATGGATGGGCAGATAGACCGCCCGCCCTTTGGTAAGGTTGGTGGCCGGCACGAAATACAGGGGCCAGTCCTCATAGAGCCGGGCCGCGGCCGCAACCTCGGGGCTGGCGTCGAACAGGGAGCGGGCCAGATAAGAGAAAGGCAGGGCCTCTCCCTTTAAATCCCGGGGAGTGGCCAAGACCAGCGGCCCCTCTTCGATATAGTCAAAGAAGCTGAAGCGCTCCACCAGTTCCATGAGCGCGGATGCTTCGGCCTGGACCGGGGTGGCGCCTTTGCCCATCTGCTTGTGAGTGGGAACCACCCGGCGGGCGTCCACGTCCAGGAGACTGAGATAGACGGGGATATCCAGGCGGCCCGAATCGATGCGCATGGTCTCCTGGAGGAGCTTGAGGTCGAGGTGGCTCAGGCGCTCCCTGACCCGGCGGATGGTCTCCTCCGGGGTCAGAAGCTTGTCCTGGTCGTAGGTGTAGCCTTTGAAGACGTCGCTGAGGCGCAGGGGTTCGAGCATGGGTCATCATCTCCTGGCCAGATTATGACCTTGGCCCCGAATTTTTGCAATCACCGGACCTTGAACATCCATGACTATGATGGCAGACCGAGGATATCTGAATCGCTCACGCTCCTTTTCTGATAATCAATTGCACCCAGTCGGTGCCAAGAATAGCGCAGGGATAGCTTCTTTAGGCATTCGCCAGGAAATTCCTTTTTTATGGAAGGTGTAAAATGAGCTTACAACTTGAGGCCTTTGCGAAAGTCCCCTCATCTGTCATTCTGAGGGAGCGAAGCGACCGAAGAATCTCATAACTACACGCAAATACGAGATTCTCCACTGCGCCAGGATAGCAAAAAGGGTTTCCCCGGAGGTCTCAACTTGGGAACGAGTTGAATTTTGCCGGAGACCTGTTAAGTTTAAAAGCTGGAACCAGGGGATAACGGCGAACTGCATTGAATTCTAGAAGGAGCACCAACCGCCAATGGTTTATTTCTTGATGATGTGTTGTCTCTCTGTTTGGTTTTTAGGGACGCCGATAAGCAGTGAGTGCTGGGCCGGGGATTTTAAAGTTGCCATCGATATAGGTCACACCATAAATACTCCTGGCGCGATCAGCGCCAGAGGAGTGCCTGAATATCTGTTTAATAAGAACATCGCCATTTTACTGCACCGGAAACTCATCCAAGACCCGCAGTTTAAGGGTTCATTTATTATTAATGAGACCGGAGATGACCTCCCCCTCTCTGCCAGAGGGGCCATCGCCAATCGCCAGGGCGCGGCCCTGTTTATCTCCATCCATCATGATTCCGTGGAGCCCAAGGATCTGTCTTACTGGCTTTGCCAGGGCAAATCTCTGGCCCATTGCGATAAATTCGCCGGCTACTCCATATATTACTCCGAGGAAAACGGCAATCCTCTCAGGAGCTTATCCTTTGCCGTGGTCCTCGGTTCCGAGATGTTGCGGAATGGTTTTTGCCCAACCTTGCATCATGCCGAAAAATTCACCGGAGCGGATAAGGGTCTGGTAGATAGAATCAGGGGTATTTATAAATATAACAAGCTAGTGGTCTTGAGAACCACTGATATGCCGGCCGTATTATTTGAATGTGGGATCATCAAAAATCGATATGAAGAACTGGAGCTCAGTAATTCTGCTTATCAACACAGAATAGTTGACGCGCTTTTAAGCGCCATTAAAATATATTCAGGCGGGACGCGCTAAGCTTTCCCACCCTACACGTTACTTCGACAAATGATACTTTGAACTCCGACTTTAAATAGATGTATGAAGGTTACCGATAATTTCGGGGGGAAATTAATGTTTAATTATTTATTCGCCTTGGCTTCTATCCTGATAGGCATAATATGTTTATTTCTTGCCAAAAGTAAGAAGTATTATGCCAACCTGGAAAGGAAATATGGAGAATTTGCTGCCAATAAAGTGAGCAGGAGCTTAAGAATATGGGGTTATTTTCTCTTAAGTGCTGCCGGCATTTTATTAATAGCTTTATTATTCGAAGGCGTTCCGTTGAAATAGGAACACTTCAGGCTCAGGTTTGGCAAGGATAGAGCGTTCCTCAAAAAGACCGCCTACGATTTGTTTGCTAAAGAATGACGCCCTGCTGCGGGTCACTCCCCGAGCTTCAGGCCGGGGCCGAGAGAGCCTGGAGCCAGAGGCAGATTGTCTCAAGGGCTACGAAAAAGTACCCGGGGCGAACCCGTGGGCCGCCCCGAGGCCATAAATTTATTGATTGAGGTGAAGCAAGACAGTCAAGCCGCCGCTCGCCCCTCAAATCTCCGGGGTGGGCACATCCTTCCAGGCGTGGGCCCGGGCCACGGGTTTAGCTTTGATGATGCGCCCGTCTGTGGTGTCCAGATCGATGAAGCCCACCGGGGTGCGGCTCACATTACCGGCCAGGAGATTCTCTCCCGTCACAGAGGCGCCCTTGGCCGGGGTCACTTCCACCAGGATCACCCGCCGGATGGTGCAGGTGTCGCAGTCCTGGCCGGCGTTGTTCACCCCCACCGGGCAATGATGCCGCCGGGCCACCGCGGGGTCCGCGCCGTGCATGGCCGCCATGTGGGTTGCGGCCGGCCGCCGCAGGTGGGCAAAGGGATGGAAGACCCAGTCGCTGATCAACGCCACGGTGTGGTGCTGTTTAAAGAGGTGCGAGCGGCCGCCGGTGTCCGCGATCATGCCCTGCATGATATAGTCCGCGGGCATGACATAGCCCAGATAGGCCTTATCGGCCTGAAGGAAAGGGACCTGGCCGTCGGCCGCGCCCGCCAAAATCCCGGTCAGAGCTTGGGCTTCCAGGCCGGCATCCTCGGGAAGAATGGGCACCAGGGTGAGGTTGGCCCGGACCGCCAGGGGCAGCGAGGTCAGGGTGATCTCCCGCAGGGCCGCGCCGCTGCCCATGACCAGGATGACGATGAGCACCGGGATGGCCAGGTATTTGACCGCGGGGCTGGGGAAGAGGCGGTCTCCCAGGGCCGTGAAGGGGGCCTCCAGGGCCCGGGGCAGGAACATGCCGGTGGCCGCCTGGTAGGCCCGGTAGGAGTCGCCGTACAGGCCCACCATGCGCCGCTCTTCATCTTTGGCCAGAAAATAGTAGAGGATGAACATCAACGAGAGGGTAGCCAGCACGATGAAGCGGGGCCAGAGGATGGCCATGCCGAGCCCCCAGAGGCCCAGGGCCAGGTATTGGGGATGGCGGATATAGCGGTAAATGCCTTTGTCGGCGATGCCCCACTTAAAGATTTTGCCCAGGTAAACCTGGAGGGCGCAGACGGTAAAGGTGGCCAGCCCCAGGAGGAAGAGCACCGACCCGGCCACCCGCACGGACTTCAAAAACACGGTGGGGGGCAGGATCATGTGGGGCAGGAAGAACATGGTGGTCCAGCGGGTGGCGGTGTGGGCCCCCAGGAAGTTGAAGACCGGGCTGAACACGGAATAGAAGAAAAAGGCGAAGGGACTGATCATGATCATGACTTCAAAGGCCATGATAAAGAAAAAGAGGATGCCGCCGGCAGCGGCGAGCCTCTTGGCCAGGGACCTGTCGTCGGACATGGCGCCGTCCTCCTGAGACCGGGTGATGGGGAATGCAGGCTTCTATGATAACAAACACCGGAATCGGGAAAATCCGGCGCGGGCAAGTGCGTAAAACCGGGTTTGGTAGCCGCAGGCGAAAGCACGCGCCTGCCCGGGTGAGACGCCTGGCCACCATGTGATTGGGAATTGAGAACCTCTGAGTAAAAGCTATTCTGTCATCCTGAACGCAGCGAAGGATCTAGATTCTGCGATCGCTCCGCTCAGAACGACGTGTAAGGGGACTTTCGCAGCGGTCTCGAATCGGTATAAGGGGGCAGGCCCTACCGGAGGAGCAGCGCCCCGGCCAGGACCAGGACTTCGATAATTTCGTTGGTCGCGCCGAGGATATCGCCGGTAATGCCTCCCAGGCTCTTCTGAAAATAGAGGCTTCCTAGCCAGACCAGCCCGGCGGCCGCGGCCAGGAGCCCCAGGCCCGGCCCGCCCAGGATCAGCACGGCCAAGACCCCGGCGCTGAGGCTGGCCCCGGCCAGGACCCGGCGGCTCACCCCCAGGGTCATGGCCTGGCCCAGGCCGCCTTCCGGCCGGGCATAGGGCGACAGATAAGCCAAGAGCACCATGGCCCAGCGGCTGATGATGGGATAGAGGAGGAGGACCCGGTCGCCGGCGCCGGCCCCGGCCAGGGAGAGAAAAAGAGAGAACTTCAGCAGCAAGATCAGGATGAGGCTGATCACCCCGAAGGCCCCCACCCGGGAGTCCTTCATGATCCGGAGGCGATCCGCCGGGGCATGGCCCCCGCCTAAGCCGTCCGCGGTGTCGGCCAGGCCGTCCAGATGGAGGCCGCCGGTGAGCCAGACCGTGAGGGTCAGGAGCAGGGCCGCGGCGGCAGGCATGGGCAGGACGCGGTGCAGCCCGGCCCACGCCCCCCAGAAAATCAGTCCCAGCAGGGCCCCGACCCAGGGGAACCAGAACATGGAGCGGGCCAGGTCCCGGTTCTCCGCCGGACCCCGCCAGGGCCACGGCAGCTTGGTAAGAAAGGTGAGAGCCAGGGGCAGGGTGTTCATTCTCCCTGCTCGGCCACCCCGGCCTCCCCGAAGGTAGCCATGTCGCGGTAAATCCTGACGCCGGCCTCCAGCAGGGACAGCCCCAGGGCCGCGCCGGTGCCTTCCCCCAGGCGCATCTGCAGGTTCAAGAGCGGTTTGAGTTCCAGAGAATCCAGCATGATCTGGTGCCCCGGCTCCACGGAGCGGTGGGCCGCAATGAGGTAATCGACGCTGGCCGGGGCCAGGGCCTTAGCCACCAGCGCCCCGGCGGTGGCGATGAAGCCGTCCAGCAGCAGAGGCCGCCGGGCCGCGGCGGCTCCCAGGATGAGCCCGGCGATGCCGGCAATTTCCAGGCCGCCCACCCCGGCCAGGGCCCCCACGGGGTCCTCCGCGGTGGGTCGGTGCAAGGCCAGGGCCCGGTTGATCACCGCCAACTTGTGTTGCCAGACCTGGTCCTCGATGCCGGTGCCCCGGCCGGTGACCGCGCCCACCGGCCGCCCGGTGAAGACCGAGGCCAGGGCCGCGGCGGGGGTGGTGTTGCCGATGCCCATGTCTCCGGCCGCCAGGGCGTCCACCCCGCTGGCCAGGGCCTCTTCGGCCATTTCCACCCCCACCAGAAGAGCCCGCAGAGCTTCCTCCCGGGTGAGAGCCGGTTCCTGGGCCATATTGCGGGAGCCGTAGGCCACCTTCCGGGAGATGAGTCCCGGGACGGAACCGAAGTCGTGGTTGACCCCGATATCCACCACCTCCACTTGGGCCCCGGTGTGCCTGCCCAGGACGTTGATGCCGGCGCCCCCCTGGAGAAAATTATAGACCATCTGAAAGGTGACTTCCTGGGGATAGGCGCTGACCCCTTCGGCCACCACCCCGTGATCCGCGGCAAAGACCACCACCCGTTTCTTGTCCAGGGGAGGCATCTCCTCCCGGCGGATAGCCACGTAGCGGGCGGCCAATTCCTCCAGCCGCCCCAAACTGCCCCGGGGTTTGGTCAGGGAGTCCAGGCGGGCCTGGGCCGTTTCCAGCCAGGTCGGATCGAGGGGTTCAATCTGGGAGATAATCTGGGATAATTCCGTCATCATGGTAAGGCAACCTCAATTTGCAGGATAGCTATCAGCAGTCAGTATTAACCGTGAAAATCAAAATCCCTTATATAAGCTGTACCTCAGGGGCGGCCGGAGAGAAAATCCGCCTTGACGAGCAGAGGCACTCCCGCCACCACCAGGACCACCAGGTCGGCGACCCGCGCCAGGCGCTGGTGCAGCCAGCCGGCCTGATCCCGGAACTCCCGGCCCAGGGGGTTGTCCGGCACGATGCCCCAGCCCACCTCGTTGCTGATGAGGATGGTCGGGGTAGTGGTCCGGGTCAAGGTCTCCGCCAGGCGCTCGCCGGCCGACTGAATCCTGCCCTTGTCCGCGTCTGGCCACGTCATCAGGTTGGTCACCCACATGGTGAGGCAGTCCACCAGAATGACTCCATAGTCGTCCTGGGCCGCGTCAATAGTGGCCGCCAGTTCCAGGGGCACCTCGCGGCTGATCCATTCGGAGCCCCGTTCCCGCTGGTGGGCCGCGATGCGGGCCTCCATTTCGTCGTCCCGGGGCTCGCAGGTGGCCACGAACAGGCGGGGAGCCGGGAAGGGCGCAGCCAGCCCCAGACCGTAGCGGCTTTTGCCGCTCCGGGCCCCTCCCAATATCAGGGCCACGCGAAATTGTGCCGGTAAGGTCTCCATATCCCGATCCTCGGCGCCTCCACCACGCCCGGCTTGCTCATAGGAAGGGTGCTGCCCGCTGCAGTTCCAGCACCCGTTCTGACTGACCCTAAAATTTAACTTAATTGTCTCGACCTGCCAAGTCGCGGGGATCAAATTAATGGCCCAAACCCGGCTTGACCCTGGCCGGCAAATCTGAAATGATAACCGTCAGGTGTGAGATCGGCTAAGGGGGTCCAGGATGGATTTTACTTTATCACCTGAGCAGCAGGCGGTCCAGGAAAAGGCACGAGGGCTGGCCCAGGAAGTCAAACTCCTGGCCGCCCGTTATGATCGGGAAGCCGCGTTCCCTCGGGAAATTCTGCAACCCTGGGCCGAAGCAGGCATGTTCGGCCTGGCTCTCCCCCGGGAATACGGCGGCCGGGGCCTGAATTACGTCGCCTACGTCCTGGCTCAGATGGAGCTGGCCCAGGCCTGCCCGGCCTCCGCCCTGATCCTCCACCTGAACCACTCTCTATTCGGCGGCACGGTGGCCCGGTTCGGCACCGTCGACCAGAAGCAGGCCTGGCTGCCGCGGGTGGCCCAGGGGGAGGTGTACGCCTGTTTTGCCCTTACCGAACCGGAGGCGGGCTCGGACCCGGCGGGGATGAAGACCTCGGCCCGCCGGGAAGCGGACGGTTGGGTGCTCACCGGGCAAAAGAACTTTGTCACTTCGGGCAGCGAGGCGCGCTTCGCCCTCGTGGCCGCGGTCACCGACCCGGAGCGAGGTGCCAAGGGCATCAGCGCCCTGGTGGTGGATATCTCCGCCACCCCGGAGATCACCTGGGGCAGCCGGGAAGACAAACTGGGCCTGAGGGCTGCGGTCTCGGTGCCGCTCTATTTTGATCAGGCCCGCCTGCCCGGGATCAGCCTCCTGGGAGAAGCGAACCAGGGGCTCAAGGTGATGCTCACCGCCCTGGATGCGGCCCGGGTGGGCTCCGCGGCCATTGCCGTGGGCCTGGGCCGGGCGGTGCTGGCCGAAGCCCTGGCTTATGCCAGGCAGCGCCGTCAGTTCGGCCAGGCCGTCACCGATTTCCAGGCCACCCAATGGAAGCTGGCGGATATGGCCACCGGCCTCGAAGCTGCGGCGCTGCTGACCCTCAAGGCCGCCTGGCTCAAAGACCAGCTCCGGCCTTACAGCCAGGCCGCCGCCATGGCGAAAAAGTTCGCCACCGATACGGCCATGGCCGCGGCCACCGAAGGGGTGCAAATCCTGGGGGGCTACGGGTATCTCACCGAATATCCGCTGGAACGCTACTTCCGGGACGCCAAGGCCGGCCAGATTTACGAAGGCACCAACGAAATCATGCGCCTGATCATCGCCCGGGAGCTGCTGCGGGGGTGAACAGTTGCCGGTAGCCAGTTTATTGGTTTACTGACAAATCGTGTGGGAAGGGAACAGCATGGCTGAAACGCGATTGACCCAAGGGCGCATCCAGGTGTACACCGGCGACGGCAAAGGCAAGACCACCTGCGCCCTGGGGCTGGCCTTAAGGGCCGTGGGGCACGGCTTTCAGGTGTACATGGTGCAGTTTATGAAGGGCTGGGAGACCGGTGAGGCCCGAGTGGCCGCCACCCGGCTGGCCCCGGAGATGACCCTGCGCCCCTTCGGCCGCCCCGGCCTGGTCAATCTCAGGGCCCCGGCCCCGGAAGACCTGGCCCTCATCCATGAGGCCTGGGACCTGGCCCGGCAGGTGATCCTGGCCGGAGCGCACGACCTGGTGATTCTGGATGAGATCAACCTGGCCCTGTCCTTCAACCTCTTACCCAAAGAAGAAGTATTGCAGGTCTTGCGCGACCGGCCGCAGTGGGTCGAAATGGTCCTGACCGGCCGTCAGGCCCCCCCGGAACTCATGGAACTGGCGGACCTGGTCACGGAAATGCGGCCGATCAAGCACTACTACGAGGCAGGGGTGCCGGCCCGTTGCGGCATCGAATGGTAGCCGCAGCCTACTTCCAGATCCCGTCGATCTCGGCCTGGCACTTGGGACAGCGCCCATCCTTGAGGTGATAGCGCTTGATGGTGTACCCCAGGCGCTCGATGAGCAGCTCCTGGCAGGCGTAGCAATACGTGTTCTCGCCCTTGTCTCCAGGGATATTGCCCACATAGACATAGCGCAGCCCGGCCTTGAGGCCGATCTCCCGGGCCCGTTGCAGAGTCGCCACCGGGGTGGCGGGCCGGTCCATCATCTTGAAGGTGGGGTGGAACGCGGTGACGTGCCAGGGGATGGCGGGGCTCAAGCCCTTGATGAAGTGGGCGATGTCGGTGAGTTCGGCGTCGGAGTCGTTGTGCCCGGGGATGACCAGGGTGGTGACTTCCAGCCAGACCCCTTTGCTGTGCAGGCGGGCGATGGTGTCTAACACCGGTTGCAGCCGGGCCTTGCAGACCTTGCGGTAGAAATCGTCCCGCATGCTCTTTAAGTCCACATTATCGGCGTCGATAAACTCCGCCAGGGCGTCGGCCGACGCCTCCGTCATGAAGCCGTTGGACACAAAGACGTTGCGCAGGCCGTGGTCCCGGGCCAGGCGGGCCACGTCCTGGGCGTATTCCATAAAGATGGTGGGTTCGGTGTAGGTATAGGCGATGCTGGCCGAATGGGACCCCAGGGCATAGGCCACGATGCCTTCCGGGTCGCGTTCGTCTCCCAGGATCTTGCCGCCGTGGATGCGGGGATATTGGGAAATGTCGTAGTTCTGGCAGTGGAGGCACATGAAGTTGCAGCCCACGGTGGCGATGGAATAGGACCGGGTGCCGGGCAGGAAGTGGAACAGGGGCTTTTTTTCAATGGGGTCGATATTTTCGGCCATGACTTTGCCGTAGTTCATGCTGTACAGGGTGCCGTCCTGATTTTCCCGGACGTGGCAGATGCCCCGTTTGCCCGGGTCGATCTTGCAGCGGTGGGCGCATAAAAAACATTGCACCTTCTGATCTTCCGCACTCTCCCAAAACCTGGCCTGGTACATAAGCTCTCCTTAAAGCATACTCCACCTTACCATATATCCTGCGGCGGGCAATGTAAAGGCGTGTGTCTCGGCTCAGAGAACCATTGATACTATAGCGAATGCCAAAAGTTTTTTCCGTTAGGGCACATGCTCAAAAAACCAAAATCCCCCCTACCCCCCCCTTTGTCAAAGGGGGGAACTACAAGGAATTGCTCTAAAAGTCCCCCTTTGAAAAAGGGGGATTTAGGGGGATTTAAAAATCAGCAAGTGGAATGAATTTATGGCAAACCCTATAAGTTGCGATCATATAGGTAATATTGTTTCTGTAGGGGCGGACCTATGTGTCCGCCCTCAGGGTGGTCCTGCATGCAGGCGTGACCCTACAAAACCGAAGCTATTTTTACTTCTATGAGCGCAACTTGATATGAGGCCCGGATTCCCGGCCCCGGGAAGCGGCAGCGCCATTTGCCGTCGGCCGCCGCCACCCCTCTTGCCAGGAGCCGCTTCCTGTGTTAAACATAAATTTCATGGTGGGCGTAGCTCAGTTGGCAGAGCACCGGGTTGTGGCCCCGGCGGTCGCGGGTTCAAGTCCCGTCGTTCACCCCAGAGAATTCAAGGCTTTTAGCCTTTTCTTAAGCAGCCTAATTGCAGATGAGCGCCGGTAGCCGGAAGGTTGCCGGCGCTTTTTCGGTGAAATTCCTTCTTGACTTCCTCTAAAAGAAGATTTAATTTCTTAATTCTCATAGAGAATTAATTTAATCATTTGAAAACCAAGGAAAATTTCATATTAGCTTAAATTATCTGTCAAAAAAGGGGATTATAATGGAAAAAAGAACCATGATTAATTTCGGTGGTAAAACCGTGGAAGCCACTGAGGTAGGCTACAAAGGTATAAAAGAGGAATGGAATGAATATCAGGCAGATGACGGCACGGTTCTTAGATTAAAAGTAGTAGTGTCTGAAATTTATCGATTAGATGACTATGATCAAGATTCAAAGCCCATTTATGTTATAAAATCTTCAAATGTTTTATCTTCATCTGTTCCAGAACACCTCAAGAAGGGAGCAGCAAGGGTACAGTAAAATGGATAAAGTGAAAGCCTCAAAGGGAACAGACATTGAAAAATATGAATGGCTCACATCTGGCGATAAAAATACAAATGAATTATTGCCTGCCAGTTTTCAAGAAATCGGTAACCCAATACAGATAGAGGTATATACAGGATCATTCCTTTTCAACTGGAGTGGAACAAAAAAATCCTTATCTCCTTTAATTATTTCTAAATTCTTTTGGCAGTGCGAATATGAAATTGCAAACAGTAAAGATGATAAGTTGGAGTCTTTTATCGCTGAAAGTATTTCACAAGTACAAGAAGTAGAATATATTTTACTTTCAAAAATAGGTAATCATTATGAAATATGGATAGTAATTAATAAATTAGACAGAGAAGTCAGAGATAGAATTTATGATGTTGAATATGATATATTAGAACAGTTTAGTGATACTTACTTTGATTTCCATGTTGTTTGTAGGGATGACAGGAATATAGAAGATATTTTTCCAACAGATGCTATAATATTTTACCGCAGGAAACTTTAAGAGATTATGCCAACAGATTTGGAACATTTGAATAAGGCTGAACACATGAGACTTTTTATAAATCTTTTGATTTAAACCATACTCAATATTACGATTGGGTTGTTAACGGTATATTTTATGCCGCGCTTCACTATATTGAGGCATATTTGGCAACTAAAAACTTGCACTCCTTGGATCATCGAGACCGAAATGCAAAGATACTTGATAATTTGGGAAGGGATATGTATAAAAAATATACGGCATTAAAGGATGACAGTGAAGGTGGCCGTTATAAAATGCAAAATTTTACTCCAGGAGAAATCGGACAGGATATGATCCCGAAATTAGACGAAATTAAGGAACATTTGAAGAAATTTGTTCCGAAAATTCGATTGGCGTAAGATTTTGAATATTTGTCCCAGTGGCGGCCTCCGGGCCGCCTTTCTTCTGGCGGCCCTACCCCGGTGAGTGATCTTGCATTTACGGCCACCTGGTGCCTGGAGTTAACCGGCAAGCCGTTGACAATTTAATGGTGATGTTTAAACCCAGGCCGCAGATTCCTACCGGGGAAGCCTGCACCCAGAATCCCAGGCCTCCCCTCAATCCCTTTACAAACCCCAAAAATATTGCAAATATGAGCAGGAGATTTTTCAGCGGCTGCAGCAGGTCTTCGCGAACCTGGCACCCAGCCGCGGCCGGCCGGATCGCTGCCGGGCCGGCCGACTCCAATGGTTGAACCTGTGCAGAACCGAGTAATTTTTAGGAGCGCATGGACGAGCAAGTAGAGAATTCCAGTCTGGTGCTGCAAGGATGCATCGGGGCCCTGGTGCTGGCGGGCTTGTATCTGACCAGCCTCTACAGCTACCTGCTGTTCCACAGCATCGCCGAACTCTTCAGCGTCGTCATCGCGGTGGGCGTCTTTGCCATCGCCTGGAACTCCCGGCGCTTCCTGGAAAACAACTACCTCCTCTTCCTGGGCATCGCCTACTTGTTCGTGGGTGGCCTGGATCTGCTCCACGCCCTGGCTTACAAAGGCATGGAGGTCTTTCCCGGCTTCGGCGCCGATCTCCCCACCCAACTGTGGATCGCGGCCCGGTACCTGGAGAGCCTCTCTCTATTCCTGGCCCCCCTGTGGCTCGGCCGCCGCCTGCGGCCGAATTACGTCCTGCTGATTTACCTGGTCGTCTCCGCATTCCTGATCTTGACTATTTTTGAGCGGGTCTTTCCGGCCTGCTTTGTGGAAGGCTCGGGGCTGACCCCTTTCAAAATCATCAGCGAATATATCATCTGCGCCATCCTGCTGGGGGCCATGGCCATGCTCTGGCGGCGGCGGCAGCAGTTCGATCCCGGCGTGCTCCGCCTCCTGGTGTGGTCCATCGTCCTGACCATCGGCTCGGAGTTGGCCTTTACTTATTACGTCAGTGTGTACGGCACCGCCAATCTGGTGGGGCATCTGCTCAAGATCGTCGCCTTTTACCTGGTTTACAAGGCCCTGATCGAAACGGGGCTGTTGAAGCCTTATAACCTGCTGTTCCGCAACTTGAAGCTTACCGAAGCCGCGGTGCGCAAAGAGCGGGATTTTGCCGACAGTCTCATCGAAACGGCCCAGGTCATCGTACTGGTGTTGGACCCCCAAGGCCGCGTTGTCCGTTTCAATCCCTATCTGGAGGAAGTCCTGGGCTACCGCCTGGAGGAGGTCAAGGGGCGGGAGTGGATCGGCGGCTTCGTGCCGGAACGAGAGCGGGAGCGCCTGTACGGGCTCCTGGCTACCTCCCGGGGCAAGGTCAAGTCTGCGGCCCACGTCAGCCCGATTATCACCAGGGACGGGCGGGAACGGCTGATCGCCTGGTCCAATACCGCCCTGACCGGGGCCGACGGCGCAGTGGCGTACGTGATCAGCACCGGTATCGACATTACCGATCAGCGGGCCGCGGCTGATCGCATTCAGCGGCTCAATGCCGAACTGGAGCTCAAGATTCGGGAACTGGAGGTCACCAACCGGGAACTGGAGAGCTTTACCTATTCGGTGTCCCATGATCTCAGGGCCCCGCTGCGCTGGATCGGGGGCTTCTGCCGGGCACTGGAAGAGGACTGCGCCGGCCAGCTCGACGCTCGAGGTTTGAGGTATCTGAATCGGGTAAAAGACTCGGCTCGGCAGATGGGGGAACTCATCGACGCCTTGCTGCATCTGTCCCGCATGGCTCGGGCCGAGATGAGCCGGCAGCCGGTGGACCTCAGCGCCCAGGCCCGGGCCATCGCCGACGATCTGGCGAGGGCGGAACCCGAGCGCCGGGTGCAGTTCGTCATCGACCCCGGCCTCACCGCCGAAGGCGATCCCACCATGCTCCGGTCGGTCCTGGAGAATCTCCTGGGCAACGCCTGGAAATTTACCGGCAAGGTCCCCGAGGCCCGCATCGAGTTCGGGGGCTTGGCCCCGGCGGACGGCAACCGGGGCTTCTTCGTCCGGGACAACGGCGCCGGCTTTGATATGAACTACGCCGGCAAGCTCTTTGGCGCCTTCCAGCGGCTGCACCATGCCGGCGAGTTTGCCGGCACCGGCATCGGCCTGGCCACGGTGCAACGCATCATTCACCGGCACGGCGGCCGGGTCTGGGCCGAAGGTGCGGTGGACCGGGGAGCCGCGTTTTATTTCACCCTGCCCCGGGTAGGCCCGGAAGCCGCCGCCCAACCGGCCGGAGAAGATGAGCCGGCGGCCTTAGCGACCTAGTCATGTCCGAACCCGTACCCTTCAGCTTTGTGCATTGCGCCGACCTGCACCTGGACAGCCCCTTCGAAGGCATCCACGCGGCTGCGCCCAGGATTGCCGCGGTGTTGCGGGAAGCGACCTTTCAGGCCCTGGATCGGGTCATTGAGTTGGCCATCGGGGAGCAGGCGGATTTCATCATCGTGGCCGGGGACGTGCATGACGGCGAAAACCGCAGTCTGCGGGCCCAACTGCGCTTTCGGGACGCCCTCAAAAAGGCGGATGAGGCAGGGATTCCGTGTTTCATCGCCCACGGCAACCATGACCCCCTGTCGGGCTGGGAAGCCCACCTGGAGATGCCGGCTCTGGCCCAGCGCTTCGGGGGCCAGGGGGTGGAAGGCTTCCCCGTCCGGCGGGGCGGCGTCACCCTGGCCCGGATTTACGGCATCAGTTACCCGGTCAAAGAGGTACGCGACAATCTGGCCCGGGGATTTAAACGCGACCCGGAGGCCCCTTTCGCCATCGGGGTGCTCCACTGCAACGTGGGCGGCGATCCCAGCCATGATAATTACGCGCCCTGCAATATCGAGGACCTGGTGGCCGCGGGCCTGGATTACTGGGCTTTGGGCCATATCCACGCCCAGAGAATCGTGCGGGCCAGCGAGCCCTGTATCGTTTATTCCGGCAATACCCAGGGGCGCAACTGGCGGGAGATGGGCCCCCGGGGCTGCTACCTGGTGCGGGTGGACGCGGCCCGGCGGATCACCCCGACTTTCGTAGCCACCGACGTGGTGCGCTGGTTTAAACAAGACCTGGACATCGGCGGGCTGGCCACCTGGGATGAACTGCTGGACGCCCTGGCCCGGGTGCGGGAGGAGGTGCGGGCCGCGACGGCCGGCCGGGCCGCGGTGGCGCGCCTCACCCTGACCGGCCGGGGGGAACTGCACCGGGAGCTGGCCCAGAGGGTTGACCTGGAACGGGATCTGGCCGAGCCGCTCCGGGAGGGGGAACCCGAGCGCCACGACTTCGTCTGGGTGGAAGCGGTGGAAAACCGGAGCCGGCCGCCCCTGGACCTGGCCCAGCGGCGCCTGGTCCAGGACTTCGTCGGCGACTTTCTCAACGCCGCCGAAAAGCTGCGGCAGGGCGGCGACCCCGGGGCCGGACTGAAAGAGGTGCTGAGCCGGCGGCCGGAGTACCGGGTGGTGGCCGCGGCCCTGGACCAACTTAACGAGGCCGACCTTCTGGCGATCCTGAATGAGGCCGAAATTCTCGGGGTGGACCGGTTGCTGCCCGAGGAAGATTAACCGATGTACATCAGCGGCTTTCACATCGACGGCTTCGGGATTTACCACGACCAGGGGGTCCAGGACCTCCCCCATGGCCTGGTGCTCTTTCTCGGGGAAAATGAAAGCGGCAAGACCACCCTGATGGAATATCTGCGCACCCTGCTCTTCGGCTTTCCCCGGCGGGACAAGCGCAAGAACGATTACGAGCCTCTGCGGGGCGGCAACCACGGCGGCCGCCTCCAGGTGATCATGCAAGACGGCCGCCAGTTCACCATCGAGCGGGCCGGGCGCCATCCTGCCACCCTGGCCCAGGCCGGCGGGGGCCGGATGCAGGGCGAGCCGGCTCAACACCTGTTGGCAGGCCTGGACCGGGATACCTTCAAGCACGTGTTCGCGGTGGGTCTGGATGAACTGCAGGGCCTGGGGGTGCTGACCCAGGACGGGGTGCGGGGCCGCCTGTTCGCCGCGGGCGCGGGCCTGGGGAGCGCCTCGGTGCCGGACGTTTTAAAGGCCCTGGACAAAGAACTGGCCGACCTCCTGGCCCAGCGCGGGCAGCGGCGCATCAACCTGCTGACCAAACAACAGAAAGAGATCGAGGGCCAGATCAGGAACCTTCAGGGCCAGGCCGCGGCGTATGCCGAAGGCCAGCGGCAACGGGAACTCCTGGAAGCGCGGGTCCACGCCAACCGCCAGGAGGCCGAGGCCCTGCGCCGGGAGTTGGGGCGGCTCGACCGCCTGGAGCAGGCCCGGCTCCCGTGGGTCAACCGGAACCGGGGCCGGGAGCGGGCCGTTGAGGTGGAGTTCGCCCGGGACTTTCCGCTGCACGGCCTGGAGCGCCTGGAGAACCTCGATCAGGAGTTGGACCAGGTGCGGCAGGCCCGGCAGGTCAAGGCCGAGGAGATCGCCCGGCTTCAGGGTGAGTCGGACCGGCTCGCGGTGGATGAGGCGGTCCTGGCCCAACAGGAGGCTATCGAGGCCCTGGGGGACGAACGGGTACACCTGGCCAAGGCCCAAGACGACTATCCCGGGGCACTAAGCGACGTGGAGCAGGCTCAGAAGGACTTTGCGCGCCAACTGCGGGAGTTGGGCCCGGCCTGGGATGAAGCCCGGCTGGCCGGGGTGGATACTTCGGTGCAGGTGCGCCAGCGGGTGGCGGAGTTTGCGCGGCTACTGGCCGCGGCGGAGCGGCAGGTCGAACGGGCCCGCACCCAGGCGCGGCTGGTGGCTGAAGCCGCAGGAGAAGCTCAGCGCCGCGTCGAGGCCGCGGCTCAACGCCTCCTCGACTTCCCGGTCCCGACCATCCGCGACCCGCAGGTCTTGCAGGGGCAGCAGGAGGCGGTGCGCCGCCTGCGGGCCTGGTGGCACCAACAAGAGGTCCTGGCGGAGAAGCTCAGGGCTAAGCTGAGCGCCCGGGATGAAGCCGACGTCCGGGTAGAGGCGCTCCTGGTGCAACCGGCGGCCGCCTCAGCCAATATTCCCTGGTGGTTGGCGTTGCCGTGGCTGGCCGGGGGATTGGGTCTGGGCGGCTGGTTTCTGTATCAACGCGCCTATCTGGAGGGAGGCCTGATCGCCGGGGCCGGTGTGGCGCTGGCCGGGCTGTTCCTCTGGCTGTCCCGGCGGCAGGCTGCGGCTGAAGAACACCGCCGAGCCGCCCTCCAGCAGGAACTGGAGCAGGCGGAAGAGAAGCGGGCCGCGCTTTCAGAGGCCATCACCGATCTGGAAGGGCAAATTGAGGCGGCGGATGCCGAGATTTGCCTGATAGCCCGGACCCTGGACCGGGAGCCGCCGGCCGACGTCATGGCCCTGGAGGAGATCGCCGGAGCCTTGGACCAGGCCGCCGCCCAACTGAGAGACTGGCTGACCCTGGAACAGGAAAAGCGCCAGGCCGAAGACCACCTGGCCCAGGCCCGGGTCAAGGTCGAACAGGCCGAGGCCGAGACCCGGCAGGTCGAGGATGACCTCACGCGCTTGCAAGGAGAGTGGGCCGGCTGGCTGCTCGAGCATGGCTTTGCCGACCCGGGGCGGCCGGAGGGTTTCGACGCGGTCCTCCAGGCGGTGGAAAACGCCCGGGCCGCGGCCGGCGTCCTCGAAAACCAGCGCCGCCGCCTGAACCTGATGTCCGATTACCTGTCGTCGGCCCGGGAGAGAATCGCCCAGGTGCTGGCGGCGTGCGGCCGCACGCCTCAAGGGCCCGAGCCCGGCATGCAGGACCTGGACGCGCTGCGGCGGGCCTTGAGCGCGGCGCTGGCGATCAGCCAGCAGCAGAAAGATCTGGCCGGGCAACTGTCCCGGGGCGCAGGGGATTTGCAGCTCCTGTCCAAACGGCAGCAGGAGGGCGAAGGCCAGCGGCGTGACTTGCTTTTGCAGGCCGGGGCTGAGGATGCGGAGGACTTTCGGCGGCGGGGCGCCGCGTTTCAAACCTGGCAGGTCCTGATGCAGGAAGTAAACGAGGAAGAGACCGCCCTGCGCCGCATGGCCGGCACCCGGGAAGCCCAGGCGGCCCTGGAAGAGGAGCTGAGCCGCACCGATCCCCTCGCCCTCCAGGAAGAAAAAGCCCGCCTGGCGGCGCGCTGGCAGGAGTTGGAGGGGGCCATCGCCGGGGACAACCAGGAAATCGGCGACCTGAAAGGCAGGCTCAAGATGATGGAGCAGGACGAGCAGTTGAGCGACCTGCTCTTCCGGCACCGCACCGTTCAGGAACAGTTGGCCGACGCCATCCGGCGCTGGGCCGCCCTAACGGTCTGCCGCCATCTGGTGGATGAGGCCCGCGGGGTGTATGAGCGGGAGCGCCAGCCCCAGGTGATCCGGGAGGCCGACGGCTTCCTGAACACCATGGCCCATGGGCGCTATCGCCTCCTGGCCGCGGTGGGCGAGGACGGGGTGCACCTGGAGGACCGGTCCCTGGCCCGCAAGGAAGAACCGAGCTGGAGCGCCGGGTTGGCTGACCAGGTCTATCTGGCCATCCGGCTGGGGCTGGCCCGGGAGTTCGGCCGCCACACCGAACCCTTGCCGGTCATCCTGGACGACGTGCTGGTGAAATTCGACCCCAGCCGCCGGGACAACACCGCCCGGGTCATGCTGGATTTCGCCCGGACCCAGCAGGTGCTCTTTTTTTCCTGCCACCCGGAATTCCTGGAGATCATCAAGGCGGTCCGTCAAGACTCGCGCCATCAGGAGACGCCGGTAGCGGGTTTTGCCATCGCCGACGGGGTGATCAGCCGGATCGAGGCCGGGCTGATGGGCAGTCAGCCGCCGGGGTAAGCACAGATTTTTTCCCCCTAAGATGATTCCCGAAAATCACCACCCCCTGGCACAGTTCGAGGCCAGTCCTTAACATTAACCCTGATACCTGAGAGAGCACCTCTTTCTTTCCCGAGATTTTTCCGATAAGAACAAGAATCCAATTACTATAGTAACGGACAGGTTGATGGCCGGGAAGGACATAGCAAAAAAGATTGAGGCCCTGGGCTGCGCCTGCGGCATTACCGGGCAGTATTGGGATAACTTCGGAGTGCGCCACCACACCTCCCAGGCCACCTACCGGCAACTGCTCAGCGCCATGCGGGTGCCGTGGGCAGACCCGGAGGATCTAGCGCGTGAACTGGCCCGGCGGCGTTTGGGCCCCTGGGGAGCGCTCCTGGAGCCCGTGCAGCTCATCGCCCCGGTCCCTGCTGCGGCCACGGCGACGGCGCGGGTCTGGTCCCCCAGCCCGGCGCCTCCGGACGCGGTAGAGGTTCAGGGAGAGATGATCAGCGAGCACGGGACGCGCTATCATTGGGAGACCCGTCTTCAACCCGAAGGAGACCCCAAGAGCCATGCGGTTCCCGAAGGTTTCCGGGCCGCGGTCGCAGTACCCCTGCCCGCCAACCTGGAGATGGGGTATTACGAATTAACGCTCAGGGTACGGGGCGGCGGGCGGGAGGAAACCGGCCGTAGCCGGCTGATCGCGGCCCCGCCGCGGGCCTATATCCCTGACTGGCTGGAGCAGGGCCAGCGGTGCTGGGGTCTCAACCTGCCGCTCTATGCCGTGAAGAGCCGCACCAACTGGGGCATGGGGGATTTTGCCGACCTCCAGGAGATCATGCGCTGGGCCGGGTCCCTGGGGGCCGCGTTTGTGGGAGTCAATCCGCTCCATGCCGCGGGGGGCCAGGCCGGCGACGATCCCAGCCCTTATTCCCCCTTGAGCCGGGTTTTCCGCAATACCCTGTATTTAAGCCTGGAATCCGCCCCGGAGATGGCGGCTTGCCGGGAGGCCCGGGAACTCCTGGCCAGTCCTGAATTTCAGGCCGCCAAGGCCCGCCTGGCCGCCGCGGCGCTGGTTGACTACCAAGAGGTCTGCCGCCTCAAGCGCCGGGTCCTGGAGTGGTTATACCGGACGTTTTGCCAGGTGCACGGCACTCCGGAGGAGGCCCGCACTCCCCGGGGCCTGGAGTTCGCCGAATTTGTGGCAGCCGGGGGGGAATCCCTGGCCGGATTCGGGCAGTTCCGCGCCCTGGCGGATTTTTTTCAGGACCGCGACTGGCGCCGCTGGCCCGAACCCTACCAGGACCCCCGCAGTCCCGCGGTGGCCGAGTTCGCCCGGGAACACCGCCGGGAAGTGGCCTTATTTCAATATGGGCAATGGCTCGCCGAGAGCCAACTGGACGGGGTGTGCCGGGAAGCGCGGGAACAGGGCCTGCCCTTCAGCCTCTATGAAGACCTGGCCCTGGGAGCCGGCCCCGGGGGCTTCGATACTTGGGCCCACCAGGACCTGTTTGCCCGGGACTGCGCCATCGGCGCGCCCCCCGACGCCTTCAACCCCCAAGGGCAGAACTGGGGGCTGCCGCCCCTGATTCCGGACCGCCTGCGGGCCGCGGGCTACCAGTTGTTCATCGACACCCTCCGGGCCAACCTGCCTGTCGGCGGCCTGCTGCGGCTGGACCACGTCATGGGACTGTTCCGCCTGTTGTGGATTCCCCAGGGGGTGGCAGCGGCCCAGGGAGCTTACGTCAACTACCCGAACCGGGAACTCCTGGCTATCCTGGCCCTTGAGAGCGTGCGCCGGCGCGCCTTGATCATCGGCGAGGACCTGGGCACCGTGCCGCCGCACATCCGCCGGGACCTGGGACGCACCGGGGTCTTTTCTTACCGGGTGTTTTATTTTGAGCGAGACGGCCATCACCGCTTCCAGCCGCCGGAGGTGTACCCTCCCCAGGCCCTGGCCACGGTGACCACCCACGACCTGCCCACCCTGACGGGGTTCTGGCAGGGCGACGACCTGGCCTTGAAAAGGCGGCTCCACCTTTACCCCGAAGGCGAGCTGGCGGAGGCCGACGCCGAAGGCCGGGCCCGGGACCGCCGCCTCCTGGTGGAGGCTTTGCAGCAGCGGGGCCTGCTGGCGGCTGGTCCCGATCCCGAAGCCACGGAATCCTGCCCGGCCGACTTGCGGGCCGCGGCCCTGACCTACCTGGCCCAGAGCGAGTCCTCGTTGATGGAAGTGCGCCTGGAGGAAATCTTCGGGGTGGCCGAGCAGCAAAACCTCCCCGGCACTACAAGTGAGCGTCCCAACTGGCGAATCAAACTGCCCCTGAGCCTGGAGGACATGGAACAAAGCCCGGAGCCCGCCCGGATCGCAGCCCGGCTGAATCATGCCCGCAAAAGATAGTGGTCAGTGGCCAGTGACCAGTGGTCAGCAGAAAAACCGACCGGCCACTGGCCTCTGACCACTGCATTTAGGAGGTGAGCAATGTCCGAACCAACCCTGATCTATAATCTCTTCCCGCCGTTAGCCGGGACCATCCCCCATTGGGAGGAGCATCTGGACCGCATCGCGGCTATGGGTTTCACCTGGATCTTCCTCAATCCCATCCACACCCCCGGCCTGTCCGGCAGCCTGTACGCGGTCAAGGATTACTACGGCCTCAATCCCCTCTTTGCCCCGTCCTCGGGCCGGGACCCGGAAGCGGCCCTGGTCCATTTTCTGAAGGAGGCCGAACGCCGGGGCCTCAAGGTGATGCTGGACCTGGTGATCAACCACACGGCCATCGACTCGCCCCTGGTCACCCAGCATCCCGACTGGTATGCCAAGGATGAAAACGGCCGGATCAAGCACCCGGGCGCCATCGATCCCGCGGATGCCACCAAGGTAACGGTGTGGGGGGACCTGGCGGAGCTTTCGTACTGGCCCCCGCCCGACCCCGAGGGGCTGCTGCACTATTTCGACGGCGTGGTGGCCAAATATCTGGGCCTGGGCTTTCTGGGCTTCCGGGCCGACGCGGCCTACAAGATCCCCGGCGATTTCTGGGCCCGCCTCATCAGCGAGGCCAGAAACCTGGAGCCCGGGGTGCAGTTCTTCGCCGAAACCCTGGGCTGCCGCCTGGAGGAGTGCGACCAATTGTCCAACTCTGGTTTCGATTTCCTCTATAACAGTTCCAAGTGGTGGGATTTTCAGGAAGATTGGTGTCTGGAGCAATACAACGATTTTCGCCGCATCGCGCCCTCGGTCAGCTTCCCGGAGAGCCACGACACCGAACGGCTGGCCGCGGCCAGCCGCGGCGCCCCGGAGGTGGCCCGGCAGCGCTACCTCTTCGCGGCCTATTTTTCCACAGGGGTGATGATCCCTATAGGCTACGAGTACGGTTTTAAAAAGCGCCTCAACGTCGTCAAGACCCGGCCCCAGGACTGGGAGAGGCCTGCCTACGACCTGACCGCCTTTATCAAGGGCGTCAACCGCATGAAAAAGAAATGCCCGGTGCTCCTGGAGGAAGGCCCCCAGATGCGGGTCAACCCCAAGGAAGAGCCGGTGACGCTGTTGCTCAAATCCCGGGAACACCGCAAGGGCCGGGTCCTGGCGGTGATCAATACCACGCCGGACCTCCAGGAAGTCACCATCGCCGACCCGGCCGAGTGGCTGGGCAAATCCCGGCAGGCCTGGAGGGACCTGACCCCGGATACCGTGCCGGTGAAATTCGGATCTCCGTTGGAGTTCACCCTGCCCCCGGCCCGGATGCGCCTGTTTTATAACCCCGACGCCGCGCCGCTGCAAATGAAGAATTCTGAAGAAGTGGCTTGATACCTAGATGCGATCGAACCGGTAATTTATCTCTCGTAGGGGCGGACCTATGTGTCCGCCCTGGATTGAGGGCGCACACTCAGGTGCGCCCCTACAGGTCAAGGGTTTCCTGACTTCTATGGGCGCAACTTGGTACGAGGGGAGGGCGGGGAAACCCCAGGCGAGAGCCTGTGGCTACCGATCCCCGATCCCGCCTGTAGATAATACCAGGTTCTTTTAACCGAAAACTGAAAACTGAAAACCGAAAGCGGTATAATTTATGACCCAGGCCCTGGCCGGATTGAACGAGCATGGCATCGTGTTGGCCACGGATAGTCGGGCCACCCGGTTCGACGCCTCCGGCCAGCCGGAAATCTTTACGGTCAACAAGCTCTTTCCCCTGGACCGGTGCTGCGCCATCCTGAGCGGCGGCGCCGGGGTGAGCGTGCCCCTGTCCCTGGCCCTGCGGCAGCAGATCGCCCGGCATCCGAGCCCCCTGGACCTGGAGGACATGGTAGAGTTCGCCCTGCCCTTCCTCTCCCGGGGTTACGGGCGCCACCTGGAAGACCATGGCCCGGAGGCCGAAGGCTTTCGCCGCATCTACTTCATCCTGGCCGGCTATGCGCCCGCGGCCCCGCCGCCCCACTTCCGGATGGCCCTGTTGGGCAGTGAGGACAATGAGCTGCCTTTAAAGCGGATTCAGATCGGTAACGCGGTGGTTATGCCCCGGAACCTGGGCATGGAAATGCGCCTGGTCAAGGCCCTCCACCAGGGGGCGGACCTGGAAGAGGTCCTGAATCTGTGCAAGGACTTCCTGGAAAAGATGGCGGCCATCAAAGAAGAGGTGGGGCCGCCCTACCACTTTGCCACCATCACTTCCCAGGGATATCGGTCCATAATTTTATGAGGCCGGGCAAGGCCTTGGGTAGATTATGAGTAATGATTCCACCCATGCCGCGGCCAGGCAGCCGGTTCATGCTAGGTATCGAAACACTATTGACTAATTGAGGGTAATTGCTCTTATTTTATTTACGAGATCAACTAAATGGAAAGGTTTAGTCATAATTTGATGTTGATCTATTGAAGGGAATTGTTTTTTCAATTTTATCTCAGGATAGCCGGAAATATATAAAACATTAATATTTGGATTTATTAATAGTAACTTTTTAGCGAGAATTGGTCCTTCAATATCCGGCAATCCAATATCAATGATACATAAAATAAAGTTAGATTTAGCCTGTTCAAAATTAGTCAATGCTGTTTCTCCATTTGAACATTCAACTACAGAATATTTATGCTGCCGCAAAACGGTAGCCAGAACTTGTTTTACGCCTTCATCATCATCAACCAGCAATATCGTTTTATTATCAGTTTTATTATGGTGGTCTTTATTTAATAACTTAATATCTCCATAATTCATATTTGACTTATTGTTGGAAGAATGGTGATAGGAGGGATATTTAGTTTCCTGGACAATTTTAATAATCCGTTTTGTATTTTGATTAATGTTTTTAATATTGATAGAAATGTTTTGTATTAGTTCAAAATAACCAAAAATAAATTCAATTACATTATTGTATTTATGCAAGGTTTTATCGAGGGTGGTTAATTTATAATGATCTTTCTTATGCCTACTGGTAAACTCATTTTTATGGCAACTCATACATTCCGAGCGCAATTCAAAAAAGAATTCCAAGGCCCGTTGAAGTTGCTGATTTGCCAGCCATGCTTCGCCGAAGCCTTCAGAATCATGATCGAGTTGAAGAAGTAAATTATCAAAATGGACCATGGTAGCCATTAAGGTGCGGGCGAGGTCATTAATCAATCCTCTCATGGGGCAGGGCGCATTTTCCATCTCGTGTTCCCCTTTGGATGCAAGTCGCGCAAAAAAAGGATGCTCACCGGGCAGGCAAGCATCCTTTTGGTATGAGTTTCCCCTTGGAGAAGAATCTGACATTTGCAAGCGCCCTCCATGGAACTCGCAAAACCTCATTCAGCTTAATCTCGGTAAGGACAAAGAAAAAACCGGACCGCCTACCAGGTAGCCCGGTTCTCCTTTTTAAAGGCCCCGCAGCTTTCCGTCCCTACCTTGCATCGGGTTTGTCTTCGGCTGTGAATTTACCCTAAACCATATCATAATCAAATGTCAACATATTTTTAATATAATTAAATATTTATATAGCATGGGGTAACTAGGCTATTCCTTGAGCTTTTCCCGCGTCTCCGAACTCATGTTCTCAAGGCCGTTCCCCACCCCGTTTATTTTGTCACCCTGAGCGTCAACGAAGGATTCAGGGAATGAAAGGCTGGAGGCTGCGCGGCGCTCAGAATGACCATCATCCCTGGAATGAGGTTTTGCAGGGGCTGCTGGAACCGATGAGGCTGCGGTGCAATAAGTATCGGCCTGGATGAGGGGACCTCCAGGTGCGCTCAGCTTTCGGGCGGCAACTCGGTATAGGTTTCTTCCTCAACCGCCGCAGGCGATTCTGTCGCCCCAGATAGGTCCGTTACGGACGGCTCCAAGGCTTTGCCCTGGCGGCGTTTTATCTTGTCGTCGTTTTTCTGTTTCCGGGCCAATTCTTTGGCCCGCTTCTGCCAGCCATAGCGATTTCTTGCCATGTGGTTGCCTCCTTGGGGTCAAAATAACAGAACTCCGGGGTCGTGCGACCGCCGGAGTTCCAACCGTTTAGGCTAAATGGCTTAGAGTTTTACGACGTTCTGAGCCTGAGCCCCTTTGGGACCCTGGACTACCTCGAACTCCACCGCCTGCTCTTCCGACAGGGTGCGGAAGCCGTCGCCCTGGATCGCGCTGTGATGCACGAACACATCGGGACCGCTTTCCCGAGAAATGAAGCCAAAACCCTTAGAATCGTTAAACCATTTTACCGTACCAGTTTCCTTCATGGTGAATCCTCCAACAAATACTGCAAATATTTCCTGCCAAAAAAGCAGGGGCACAGCAGTCAGGCAAAAAAAAATCGGCAAGGAATTAGCACCCCTGTCCGATTCTTGTCCAGGACTTGTGGCCCAACCTTCAGTCTGACAT
>JALNYP010000026.1 GCA_023229795.1 Syntrophobacterales bacterium | reverse complement strand
TGTGTTACAATGGGCCATAGTCCGAAATCTCCTTTCTGTTTAATGGGTTATGGCTAACACATTTTAACAGATTCACAGGAGATTTCGGGCTTTTTTTAATCAGTTAACCGAACAGAACTGCTTTTTGATAAAAAAAGCCTATTTCTTCAAGAACTTTCTTTAATTTCCTTAGACCAATTGATCCAAATTCAATGAAATCTAAGTCAAAATAATTTATTAGTTTTAGCCAATGCGAACGTTATAATTATTCGGGGCTCCACTGAAATGCTGCACATAACCTTGGTGATGGCAGGGAAAACCCGCCAGGAGTTTATCCGGGATGGCCTGGCTTTCTATGGCCAACGCCTGAAACCCTATCTGAGTCTCACCCTGACCAGCGTCCGTGAAGAACACGAGGCCGCCGGCCTCACCCCTGAGGCCCTTAAGGCCCGGGAAGGCGTGCGCCTCCGGGCCAAGATCCCCCCTCGGGCCTGGGTGGCGGCCCTCACCCCCCAGGGCCGCGAGTACACTTCCGAGGCCTTCGCCGCCTGGCTCACTAAGAGAGAGCTGGAATCCCGCCCCCTGGCCTTCCTCATCGGCGGCCACCTGGGTCTGGACCCCGCCACCCTGGCCGCCGCTCAGGAGCAACTGGCCCTATCCCAACTGACCCTGACCCATGAGCTCTCCCGCCTGGTCCTCCTGGAGCAACTCTATCGCGCTATGACCATCAAGTGCGGTCATCCCTACCATGTCTAGCCGCGGGCGGCTACTCCGGCCCCTCCCGACCGCCGCCGGCAAATTCCTGGAATTTGCCGCCTCTCCCGGACTTGTATCTACCAGCCTCCTGCGATATGAATAGAGAATCTTCCTGGAAGAATGAAAAATTCGCTAGGGCGGGGCTGCACCAAACCTGAATCAGTGGCACGGCGCCCCGTGCTCTAGATTGAGTCTGTGGAGGCATGGATGGAATCGGCCCGGCACTTTGTCGCCTTTCCGGTAATTCTGCCGTGGCGGGATGAATTTTGGACCCTCCCGCTGTACTTTCCTGATCTGAAGCTGGGGGTGATCCCCGGTTGGCCTCCCCAACTGCCGTACCAGGGATTGCCTTTGCCGGCGGAAGCCGATCTCCATCCCCGGGAACTGGAGCATTATAAGCCCGGGGACCTGCGCCAGTGGCGGGCCTTTGCCGATTACCAGCGGGACCTGGGGTCAGAAGACGATATACTGAAGGCTATCCGCGGCTATGGGCAGCCCAGCCAACCGGAAACGCCGTCGCCTTCCCCCAACGCCTGGTCCCTCGCCTGGCAGTTGGAGAAAATGCAGGCCGACCAGGACGCTCAACTCCTCCTGGTGGACAAGGGGCAGGACTGGCTGAAAGAGATCCTTACGCCCGAACCCTGGGCCGAGCGGGCCTCCTTCGGGCCGGTTCCCGGCATCGAGGAAATGGTGGACCCCGAGTTGGCCCAACTGCGTTATCACCTCTGGCGTCGAGTGATGGCCCCCTTCCTGGAAGATCACGCGGTTCCCGTGCTCCTGGGCCGCACTTCCCGGGCCCTGTTCCTGACCTTAAAAGGTTGGCCCGAGTGGACCGGTCTCAAGACGCTGCAACTGGCTTTGCCCGGGTGCCGGAATGGCGCCGAATGGCTGGCGGTCTGCGGCGATGCGGGCCAGCCCCCCTGGCAGGAACACTTTGTCGAGCTCTTGGCGAATCTGCTCACTGAGGTTGCCGATCATAAGGATCTGGAGGCGGCCTCCGGGGAACTGCAGGGATTTGTGGAAGATGAGATCGTGGCCCGCTGGCCTTTTCCCGCGGTGTGGAATTGGAACCTGGAAATCTGGCCGCCGTCCGCCGCCCCGTCCGAAGAAGGGCCGATCCTGTGCTGGAGCGGCGCCGGCACGGGTATCCTGCCGGGCTGAGCCGGAAGGTATCCCCTCCTTCACTTTTCCGGGGTTTTACCCTGGGAAAATTTCCGGTGTGGCTGAGATGGTGTGGCGCGCCGGGAACCGGCCTCCTAACCCTCACCAGGCAATGAGGCCGGGCGCGTCGGCAGGAATTATTCTCCCTCGGGTACCGGGAAGGCTAATATCGGTTTGCTCGGAATAATCTTGCCCGCGGCGATCTCCCGCAAGGCCATGACGATTTCTTTATTGTCCCCTCTGACCAGGACCGGCGCCCCGCGGTAAAGCTGGCGCACCCGCTTGGCCGCCAGGTGGATCAGGCCGAAACGCGTCGGCACCTGTTCCAGGCAGTCCTCAATGGTAACCCGAGCCATAGATGGTCTCCGTTAAGTGTGGTCGCAGGACCGAGCGAACCGGCCGCCTCCTATGCCCCGCGTAATTTATAAGTATATCTTTTTCCCCTGATCCTGTCAAAGGCCGCGCCTCGCCGGCGCGGGAAGTTCGGCCTCGATTAACCCGGCTTCCGGGGGCTGATCAAATCTTCCAGTTCCGCCAGCAACTGGGTCACTTGCACCGGCGGGTTGACGCATTTCCTGCCGGCCAGGCACTCATCTACGTCTTTCTGTTCCAGAAAAGCCCCCACTTCTTCGCCGCCCTTGCCGAGCTTGAGGATATACCGTTGGTCAGCCTCGTCCCAACCCACGGTCAGATTGACCCCCTTCTGCTCAATTTCAGGATGAAATTCACGAATCTTAGCTTTGATTTGCTCAATATTAGCGCCCATAGCGATCTCCCTCCCTTCTGTACGCCAGCATCAATAGTCGGCACGTTTATAGGGTCCGTTGTTTCTAAAATAAGCGTTCAGGAAGGGATTGCAAGGCGGCGCGGTTCTATAAGGGCGGGATGAGTCTATGATGATTGGGCGACGCTCAGGAGGCGTTGCCTCCCTTTTCTCCCGCCAGGCGCACAAACTCCAGTTGGTCGCCCTGCTTAAGGACATATGCGGCCGCCACGTCCTGGCCATTCACCAGGGCCAGGGCCCGGGGGTCGATATTCAACGGCTCCTTCAGGGCCTGGCGCACCTCCGCCACCGATTTGCCGGCAATGGCCGCCTCCAGGTTGTGCACCCCATAGCTGATCTTCACCTGGCCGGTCCGGGCCTGGCCCACCTGTCTCTGACGAGTTAAATCCTTCAGTTGTGCGCTCATAAGACCTTATGGTTTCGCGGGGCAGTCTGGCGGCGGCTTCAATTTGCCGGGGCGCCGCTGCTCAAGTAATGCCTTGATTTCTTCCGGTGCATAGATGCGGCCGCAACCCGGGCAGCCGATTTCCACCCCGGTTCAGGTGGGCCGCAGGATAATTTCGGCGTTATGGCAATAAATACATTTCATCCGGCTAGAAATACCGGGACAGACGCGGCAGCGCCTCGTCCACCTGGCGGCACTCCCTGAGGAGTCCGTTGATGTACAGCCATGACAAGCTCATCAGAAATTCCGGCCCGTACTTCCGGGCTCCGTGACTGTCAAAGGCCATCTCAGAGCCGGCCGGACCATACCTGAATCTGAAAGACAGGTCCCCCAACAGGGGCCACACCACTTCCCAGCCACCGTCCCGCCGGGCGAAATTTCCGCAATCCATCCGCCGCAGCGCCACCTCCGCCACCTCGGGCTCCACTTTTTCCAGGATCTCTTCCCGGGCCCCCAGAGAGACCTCCTGCATGGGGCCGCTCCCGGCCGGGGCAAAATCGTTGAAGGCCAGCCATTCCGGGCCGGGGCCGCTATTTTCCAGCCCAAACGTCCCCCGGCCATAGCGGGCCAGCAAAGCCACGTAATCCCAGGCAAAGACGTAGGCGTCCTCCGTGGGCACCGCCAGGCTCTTGCGCGCGTAAAAGACCCTGAGGTCCGTGCCGAACTCCGGGTCCTGGTCAAAGAGCAGAAAGAGTTCCAGGGGCCGAAAGGGCGCTACCCGCATAACCCATTGGATACTGGCATAGGGGCGGCCCGGCAGCAGTTCCCCCCGGAACAGGCCGGCCAGGGGTTCCGGGTCGAGGTTGGCCAACCCCGCCAGGTCCTGGCGGTACTTCTTGCGGACGTATTGGCGCACCTGTGCTTCCCAGCCGCCGCCGGCCTCGAACTGCCCCAGCGTCACCAGGTCATAAGGAAAATCCAAAGAGGGCTTGGCTGTACTCAGCTCTTCTTGGCCTCCAGGCGCTGATTAAACTTCTCCGCGTTGATTATAAATCGTTCGTGGACGGCCTCGCCAATCTTTTCTTTCTCGTCAAAGGCCTCCAATTTGAAGGTGATCTTGCGGCCCTCTACCTGGGTGACCTCGGTGACGGCCCGCACTTCCATGCCCAGAGGAGTGGGCGCGGTGTGTTTCAGGTTCATGGAGATCCCCACCGAGGTTTCCCCCGGCCCCAGATGGGGAGCCATTAAGTCGGCGCTCACCCCCTCGAACAACCCTCCCAGAAAGGGGGTGCCAAAGACATTGGGAACTTTGGGGTAGAATTTTTGCGCGGAATGTTCCGGGCCGGTCTTGAGCCGCATTTCATGGGTCATACCCACTGCCAGAGCCATACGACCTCCTTGGATTGACTACCTCTCAGGTAGTTGGAGCGTCGAACTCCAACCTGATGCACGGTCTTTATCTCTATTCTTTTTAACCGAAAACTGAAAACTGAAAACTGAAAACGGCATTAAACCGCCAGGGGGGCCAACTTGATAGGTTCCAGCACTTCCCCCCCGGCCAGCCGCCGGCCCAAATCCCGGGCCTGTTCCAGGACTTCCGGCCGTTCCTTGATGGCCCCTTTTTCATCCACGCCCCGCACCAGAATCTCCGCGGCATATCTGACGTTGATGGCGTCGAAGAAATATTTGGCCGTCAGGCGGCACCCTACGAATAAAAGCTTGCCCTTGGTGGCCCCGGTGCAGAGCAGCACTCCCTGGCGGTTCTCCCCGGGGAAGTCTTGTTTGATCGCATAACGCCGGGACCACAGGGCCTGGGTCCGGTCGATCATGGCCTTGGCCTGGGCCGAGAGGCCGTAAAAGAACACCGGCGACGCCAGGGCCACCACGTCGGCCGCCACCAGTTTGTCATACATTCCCAGCATGTCATCTTTAATTGGACAGGTGCCATCTTTAAAACAATGATATATTTCCAGACACGGGGAAATTTTCTGCTCCCGCAGGTAGACTTCTTCCACCTCGGCGCCGGCTGCAGCCGCTCCCTCGAGAAAGGCCTTCATGAGAAGATCGGAGTTGCCTTGCCTCCGGGGACTGCCGAAAATGCCCAAGACTTTCATGGCGAATCTCCTTTCGGTGATTAGTAACAATATGGAAAACCTTAGGCGGATGTCAAGGAGAGACGTTTTCCAGTTTATCGATTTCTCTTTTTCGCTTAAGCTTAAAATGAGCCTTCTCACAGATCATGCCCACGGACCGTCACTGAGCCTATGGAATTAATTCTGCAAATTTCTGACCGGGCAGCCCTGGCCACCGCCTTGAAACAACAGGTGGGCGGGGTGGCGATTACCTTGCCCCGGCAACCCGCCTCGGACTTCTGGGCCGAACTCAAAGACTGGCAGGGCGCGGCCCGGCAAGGGGGCCTCAAGTTCTATCTCACCCTGGATTGGCTGGCCCGCGAGGACGACCTGCCCCAGGTGGAGGAGATGCTCGCGGCCGCAGCCGGGCTCGACCCTGATGGCCTGCAACTCCGGGACCTGGGTCTGGTCCGGAGCGCCCGCCGGCTCTATCCCAGCCTCTCCCTCCAGGCCGCCGGCGCCTTTGGCGTCCATAACTCCCCTGGCCTGCGCCTGGCCGCTGCTCTCGGGTTCACCCGGGTGGGGGTGGAAGGCCCCATTAGCCTGAAAGACCTGGCCCTGATGCGCCGCCAGGTCCCCATGCCCCTGACCGTCACCCTGGCCCCCTCTTTCCGATGTTATGCCAGCCTCTGCCTCATGGAAGAATACCTGGGCGCGGGTTGTGAGGCCTGCTGCCTCTCCCTCCCCGAGGTTACCCCGGAGGCCCTGATGGCCAGCCTGGAGACCTTTTCCGGCCTCTGCCAACTGGGAGTGGAGGCGGTCCAGATCAAGGCCGGGAGCTTTCCCGCCGCCTCCCTGGCCCGAGTGATCGGGCTGTATCAGGCCGTTCAGGAAGCCGCCCCCATGGAGCGGCCCGGGGTCCTGGCCGCGGCCCGCCAGGTGCTGGCGGCCTTTGCAGAGCAACTCCGGATGCCCCCTCCGGCCCCGAAAGCCGCTCCCGGCCCCCCGGTCTATCCGCTGCCGCTTTCTCAGCGGAGCGCCCTGCCCTCTTCCCGCTCCGAGTTTTTCGGGCCTGGCCGTATCTGGTTGGAGGCTCGGGATTATACTGAGGCCGTAGCGCTGGCCCCGGAGTGGCGCGAGCCTCTGGTCCTGGCGTTGACCCCGGACACCTATGCCGCCTTTTTGCAGCAACATCGCCAGTGGGGGGCCCGGCGGCTCATCTGGCGCCTGCCCCCCGCCCTGCCCGAGTCGGCCCTGGCCTTCTATCAGAAGGCCCTGGAGACCCTCCAGCAGGGAGAGTACAACCGTTTCCTGGCCGGGGATTGGGGGGCGGCGGCCCTGGCGGCGGGCGCCGGGTGCCAGGTCTATGGCGACCAAACCCTCGGGGTGCGCAATTCCTGGGCGGTGCGAGCCGCCCGGGACCTCAAAGTAAACCGGGTCTGCCTGCCCCCGGGTCATCGGCCGGAGCATTGGCAGGCCGTGCTCGACGCCGCCCCCTCCG
Organism: Syntrophobacterales bacterium; assembly: GCA_023229795.1. Classification (GTDB taxonomy): domain Bacteria; phylum Desulfobacterota; class Desulfobaccia; order Desulfobaccales; family 0-14-0-80-60-11; genus 0-14-0-80-60-11. The sequence goes on along the minus strand of JALNYP010000026.1, from coordinate 42,425 downwards.
GCAGCTTCTGGAGTTACCTTTACCACTGTGCGACCCTGGCCGTTTGCCCGCCGGATGCCGCGGCCCTGACCCCGCCGGAGACCCTGCGTTGGTTTTCCGAAAACGGCAAGGCCCTGCTCTGCCTTAAAGCTCCCCAGCATCTCCGGGACTTGGACGCCTGGTTTAAATCCCGGACCATTTCCCCCCTGGTGGTGGCCTTGCCCCACAGCCCCCGGCCCCGGGGTCAAATCCCCGCCTGGCTGGCCCCCCGCCCGCCAGGCCGCCGGTAAATAAATTGCAGCCCGAGGGCCTTTTTGATATAGTTATTCAATAAAAGAGGCACCTTATCTTCAGAGCAAGGAGAATTTTGATGGCTCAAAAGTCATTTCGCCTTACCCGCCAAATCGCTCGGATGTTGATGGTGGCCGTCTGTTTTTTGGTTTTAGCGTCTCCGGGCTGGGGAGCGGGCAAGGCCGCCCCGGAGTTCAACCTGAAAGACGTCCTCACGGGCAAGGATTACTCCCTTAGCCAGTTCAAGGGCAAGGTGGTCGTCATCAACTTCTTTACCTTTTTTTGCGGTCCCTGCCGGGATGAGATGCCCGACCTGAACAAAATCAATAATGAGCTCAAGGGCAAAGGCCTCCAGACCCTGGGGATCGCCCTGAGTTCCGACCCCACTCAGATTCGCTTCCTGGTAAAGCAGCTGGGCCTGGAATATCCCGTGCTCATCGGCAACGATAAGGTGAGCGACGCCTATGGCAGCATCTCGGTCGTGCCCACCACGGTGATCGTCGACAAGCAGGGCAACGTCGCCCAGCGCATCGAGGGCACCCGGAAAAAAGAAGCCTTCAAACAAATGATCGAACCCTTGTTGTAACGATATTGTTCTCCCGCCATCCGGGTAACCTGAGCCTGGATGAGGCCGATAAAAGAGGAGGGGAGGCCTTACCGCACTCCGGCCCTCCCCTTCCCCGTAACCTTTAAATAGCGAGGATCAGCTATGGGCCCCTGGCAAAAACTTCCGGACTGGGGCCAGGAAATGGCCGAACACCTCCGGGAGGGCGAATCCGCCCTCTTCATCCTCCATGGGCAAGTCTTCGATTATATCCGGGTGAATGGCGATTATCTGCCCTTCCGCCATTTCCTGGCTGAGTGGCTGGCCCAGGAGCGTCACGTCGTCTGCTATAACCTCGGCCTCGGTTTGGAGTTCTGGGACCCGGCCGGAGAAAATGCCTTCCGGCAGGCCCTGGAGCCTCCCGCCCCTAATGAGGCAGACGCCGAAGAAGACGTCTCCCGCGTTCGGGCCCGGGCCTTGCGGGCCCTGGGACAACCGCCACAGCCCAAGCCCCTGCCCCAAAGTCCCCGGGAAGTGCTGCAACTGGCCGAGCGCGTCATGGCCACCCCCTGCCAGCCAGGGGGCCTGTCTCAACCCCTGGCCCTGATCCTGGAGTATGCCGAAACCATTGTGCCCGCGGTGGACCTGAGCTCCATGGGTGAGGCGGACCGGGCCTCCCTGGTCACTCTGCTGCGCTGGGCCCGGCAGCGGGAACTGGTGGAGCAGGGCCATGTGGTGATCCTGACCACCGGCAACCTGGCCGAGCTGAACGCCAACCTGCTCTTAAGCCGCCACGGCGCCCAGATCATCGAAGTGCCGCCGCCGGATCAGGCCGCTCGCCTCCATTTTATCGAACACCTCCTGGCCTCCGGCGCCCACCGTCTCGAGCTTTCTTCCCAGGAATTGGCCAACCTGGGGGCCGGCTTGAGCCTGGGGGTGATTCGGGCCCTGGTGCGCCAGGCCCGCCGCGCCCCTCTCACCGTGGGGATGGTGCGCCGCAAGAAAAAAGACCTGCTGCGCCAGGAGTTGGTGGGGCTCATCGAGGTCATCGAACCCCGCTTCGGGCTTGAGGAAATCGGCGGACTGGACCCCATCAAGACCTATCTCACGCAGGTGGTCCGGGCCATCCACGCCGGCGACCACAAACTGGTGCCCCGGGGCATCACCATGATGGGGCCGCCGGGGGTGGGCAAAACCGCCCTGGCCGAGGCCCTGGCCCGGGATTCGGGCTTCAATTTCGTCAAGCTCCTGAACCCCCGCACCAAGTGGGTGGGCGAAAGCGAGCGCAATTTTTTCAAGGCCCTGCAAACCCTCCGGAGCCTCACCCCCGTGGTGGTGGTCGAAGACGAAGCCGACCAGAGCGAGCACGGCCGGGATGAATTCTCCGGCGACAGCGGGGTGAGCAACCGCCTCCGGCAGATGCGCTTCGAATTCATGGGCGATCCGGCCATCCAGGGCAAGGTGCTGTGGATCAGGATTACCAACCGCCCGGACCGCCTGGACAAGGCGGACCTGCGCTCCGGCCGGTCCAGCGAACGCATCCCCTTCTTTATGCCGGACTCCGCCGAAAAATCCCACATCTGCGCGGTAGTGGCCGCCCGCAGCCACATCCCCTGCGACTTTACCGATTTCGGCGAGGTCACCCGCTACCTGGAAGCGCGGCACCCGGACCTGATCACCGGCGGCGATATCGAGGAACTGGTCTTCCGGGCCTATCGCCAGGCGCGCCTGGCGGGGCGGGAACAGGTGGGCCTAACAGACTTCCAACAGGTAATCGACGACTTCCTGCCCCCGCACCAGGTAGAGGTGCTCCGCCACATGGAAAAGCTGGCCCTGCACCAATGCTCCTCCCGGCGCTTCATCCCGGACCGGGTCTGGGCCTGGGCCGGTGAGGGGGAAGAGGGGGAAGAAGGTTGAGTTCCTTTTTTGGGAATTTTATGTTGGGCCAAAAAGAACGACTATGACTGAAGCAAGGGTGCAGACATGTCCCATTTGTAAACTTAGCGGCGATCAAATCGTTCGCGAGAATGCGGGTGACTTTGGCCGACTAATCAGAATAAAATGTCCCCGATGCAAGGAATTTATTATTTCGCATTTTACGGAGATTACCGCTCAAGATTCATTATTCGGACCGAAGTTATCAGCTTGGATTCGGAGCCGGAATGAACAGCATGCCGAAATTCCACAAATCAATAATGATAGGCTCAAAGACATTCAAGCAGGCCTTCCTAACTACAGTCCCAGAGAAAAGCAAATAAAACTTCTTCAAAATATCGAGCGCAAGACAGAATACCCAGGCAAAGCCGTTCAAATCGTCCCTGAATATGACATTCCTTTGGCTTGGGCCTCAACCCAAGAAGAATTTCTTTATTATATAGAATCTTTAATAGAGCGTGGCTTACTACGAATAACAGGCAAGGATCACCAAATAAATGGTTTAATTTTCCCTGTTGCAATAACCGCAGATGGATGGGATTATCTCGAACAACACGAACGTCATATCGAAGAAAGGACCCAAGCCTTTGTGGCCATGTCCTTCTCAAAAGATTTGAAACCTATTTGGGAGGGACCAATATTCAGGGCTATTGAGAAAGGCGGTTATAAACCATTTCGAGTCGACGCAGAACCGCACAGCGACCGGATAGATGTGAAGATTATCTCAGAAATTAAGAATTCCCGTTTCATAGTAGCCGATGTTACCGAACAAAAACGTGGAGTTTACTTTGAAGCGGGATATGCCCTTGGTTTGGGGTTGCCCGTAATATGGTGCGTGAGGAGGGACGACCTCGAAAACGTTCACTTCGATACGCGCCAATATAACCATATAGTTTGGGAAACAATGGAAGACCTCGAAAACCAGCTTTATAACTTCATTTGTGCGATCATCGGCAAAGGGAAAGAAGTATAATATTAAATACAATGTAGTGTTTACCCCCCTTTGAAAAAGGGGGGCAGGGGGGATTTAGAAATCCACCTATGCTCAAGTATAACCCCAGGCTGAAAGCTAACGCCCGGCAACTCTGGCAGAACTTGACTGACAGTGAGCGTGTCTTATGGCAAAGATTACGCGGAAGACAACTATCGGATGTGCAATTTTACCGGCAAAAACCGATTGGCTCTTATATCGTTGATTTCTATGCCCCCAAGGCAAAATTGGTTATCGAAATAGACGGCTCCCAGCATTTTGAAGCACCATATGCTGAAAAAGATAAAAATCGAGACGAATATTTGGCCGGCCTTGGATTGATGGTTCTGCGCTTCAACAGCCGGCAGGCTTTAAAAGAAACCGAGGCGGTAATGGATGTCGTCTATCGGGTAATAGTGGAGAGGATAGCTAAATAAATCCCCCCTACCCCCCCCTTTTTCAAAGGGGGGAATAAAGAAGCAAGGGAAAAACCAGCCATCCGCGATAAAATCATCATCGAAGGCAACGAGATCCTGTTGCTGGAGGAGGCCGGCCCCGGCGAAGTGCGGGTGGGCCGCCGGGCCCCCATCAATGCGGTGCTGCGCTATGCGGCCTGGTCCATGCCGCCGCCTCTGCCCATGCTGCCCCCGGGCACCCGCTGGCTTTGCCGGCGGAAGGACCTCCTCAACCTGGTGGTGGAGCACCCGCCCCAGTGCCGCACCCTGCGGGTCAGCCGCGGCAAAAAGGGCGCCGGTGACGATTACCAGACCTACCGCCTGGCCTTCCCCTATATTATTTATGTCCTGACTTTCTACCGGGAGGGTTTCGAGGAAATGAAGATCTTCTTCCGGAACCAGACCCTGAGTTCACCCCAGGACACCCTCTACCATACCAACCTGCCCAATGTGCGGGGTGAACCGGGCCACCACGGCAGCCAGAGGGTCTGCCTGCGCTATCGTCCGGAGATGCTGGAGGGGATCCCTCTGACCGAGGCGGCGCCGGGCCTCATCGACTTCTTCTGGAGCACCGGCTTCAATCAAGACATCGCCCACAGCGCCTTTGAGCGGGCCCAAAGGCGGGACCCCCGGTTCGCCGATCTTGCTGCCTGGGAGGCAGCCACCCGGGAAAACCCGCTCTTTCCCTTGGAGGTGGACTGGGAACCCGCGGGCCGGGATCTGCCGGGCCTGTGGCTGGAATGCTTGAAGGTGCACGGCGACACCGATCAACCCCTCGACTCCGCCGCGGAGTTGGCAGATATCCTGTATCGGCTGCCCGTCGGTTATTGAGGCGTGTCGGCCTGAGCGCTCTAGGGTTGCCCTCCCGCGACTCCAGCTCTAGGTTATCGCCCGCCTTGCCGCTGTCTCACCTAATCTCCCCTGGTTCAAACGTACCGGACCAGAGGGCCATCGGCCTCAAAGGGCGATTACTCAGGCCGCGTCCGGTTGAGGTCTACCTTGCTATGGGTTTTAAAGCTGAAGGCCACCTCGGATTCCGGCGCCGCACATTTCAAGGACGTCATCACCACTCGTCTCAGGGCCCGAAACAGTTGCTGGGATGAAGTCATGTTGAGAATACCTTCCAGGGTCAGATAAATATCGTCGCCCTTTCGGCAAACCGAGATGGTTGGTTCCATGGCGCTCTCCTTGTCGTCCCCGCGGGGCATCATCGATTGGGTTGTTCCAATTTCCTACCTATATGATTACCAGATCCGCGCAGAACCACAGTCGGGAATCCCACTGATTTCCCTTTCGGAATTCGCTGGTTTTTCTTTAGGGAATGTTACTACCCGGAAGAGATCAGAGACATTTCTTGGAGAAGATTCGCTCTAGAGATTCCGGAGTACGTCCCCACCGAGGGCCTGGACGGCCGCCCATAAACTCGTTTCTTATGCACCTGATGGCCACTCATGAACCGCCTGTCCTCTGTCCCCTGCGTCGGCTTGACTAATCCTCTATGGTGATTTTGTTCGCCAAATCGGTGACCAGCATGTCGGATAAACTAGCGCTGAGATAGATCTTCCGGGTCACCACCGTGCGAATAGCCTTGACCAGTTCTTCCAGGGCGCAATCTTTCAGGAGATAGCCTGAGGCGCCGGCGTTGAGCATATTCAAGACAAAGAGGCTATCGGAGTGCATGGACAGGGCGATTACTTTAACCTTGGGGAATTGGGACAGGATTTCACGGGTGGCTTCCACCCCGTTGAGGTCGGGCATGGAAATGTCCATGATCACCACCTGTGGACAGACCTCCCGAATGAGTCTCAGGGTACTGAAACAATCTTCGGCTTCGCCCACCACTTCCATATCGGGTTCCCCCGCCAGAAGAAGGGCCAAGCCCTGCCGGACTATGGGGTGGTTATCCGCCACGAGAATCTTGATGGTCATTTACCGGTCTCCCAGGCAACCCTATTGGCATGGTGCAAACGGGTCCGGTCTGGCTGGAAGCCTTCCCCCCATGAGACCAAATCTGTTGATCAGCACGATACCTTGGACATAAAAATATAGGGTTTTCCCTAAATAGCACTTAGGGAATCCCTAATTTTCATTTCCGAAAAACCTTATTTTAAATTACAAAGGAACAAGCAGGGCGGGCGGGGGTTCCCCGGCTTAGACTTCCAAAGAGGTCAAGCCCTGGCGGATGGCATACTTAGTGAGTTCCGCCACACTGTGAATCCCCAGTTTATTCATCACCTGTTTGCGGTGGGCTTCGACGGTCTTCACACTGACGCACAGGCCGTCGGCGATTTGGTTGGTGGTCCTGCCTTCCGCCATGAGCTGGAGCACTTCCCGCTCCCTGGCCGACAAGACCGAAAAGGCTGAGGAACTCGTGGTCTGCCAGCCGGTCACAAAATCCCGAATGACGATGTCCGAGACCCCGGGACTTAAGTAGGTCTTCTGGTTGACCACCGTCCGGATGGCTTTGACCAATTCTTCCAGGGCGCAGTCCTTCAGCAGATAACCTGAAGCGCCGGCCCGGATCATGTTTAAGACAAAAAGGCTGTCGGAATGCATCGACAACGCGATGATCCTGACTCCGGGAGACTCGGCCAGTATCTGCCGGGTCGCCTCAATACCGTTCAATTCGGGCATCGACAGATCCATGATGATGACATCGGGTAACAATTCCTGGGCCATTTTCAAAACCTTGCGCCCATTATCGGCCTCCGCCAACACCTCCATGTCTGGCTCGGCTTCCAGGAGAATGCGCAGCCCTTGCCGCACAATTTGGTGGTCGTCCGCCACAATAATCCTGATAGTCTTTCTGTCCATCTCGGATAGGTGCTTCCTCTGGCCCATGGATATCTCCCCGATGCTCTCCTGTTACCGGTCTGATCAATCACCGCGGCCTGACCGATATCTAACTTGGTTTAGAGACGCGGTGCCGCGGTTCACTTTATGGCATGATTACTTTTACAATGGGGGGCCCGGGTTATGCAGTCGGGAAAAACCTGATTTTGCTATGCGCAATACCTGAAATCTTTTATTAATAGAAGAGAATAGCCTTAGGAGAAACCTAAAGTGAGGTCAGACTTCCAGGGACGTCAGCCCCTGACGGATGGCATACTTGGTAAGTTCGGCCACCGAGTGGATATCCAGCTTGTTCATCATCTGCTTGCGATGAGCTTCCACCGTCTTCACGCTGACGCAGAGGCTTTCCGCGATCTGGATAGTGCTCCTGCCTTCCGCCATCAACTGCAGGACCTCCCGTTCCCTGGCCGTCAGGACCGAGTAGGCCGAGGATTCCGCCGATGACCAGCCGATCACAAAGTCCTTGATCACAATATCGGAAATGCCGGGACTGAGATAAACCTTGCGGTTCATCACCGTGCGCACCGCCTTGACCAACTCCTCCAGGGCGCAATCTTTCAGCAGGTAGCCCGAGGCTCCGGCCTTGAACATGTTCAAGACAAACAGGCTGTCGGAATGCATCGACAGGGCGATGACCTTGATCCCGGGTGAGTCGCTCAGTATCTGGCGCGTGGCTTCAATGCCGTTCAGGTCGGGCATGGATATGTCCATGATGACCACCTGCGGGGATTGTTCCTGGACCAACCTTACCACCATCCGCCCATTTTCCGCCTCACCCACGACTTCCATGTCAGGTTCCGCCGACAAGAGACTGCGAAGCCCGTGACGCACGATCTGGTGGTCATCCGCCAACACTATCTTGATCATCACACTATCCCCGCCTGGGCCTTCTTGGCATGTCGGAGAGGCACCATCAGGGTAATCCGGGTGCCTCGGCCTTTCTCCGATTCCATCTGCACCTGCCCTCCCAGATAATGCAAACGCTCTCTTATACTAAAGAGACCGAAGCCGCCGTTGCCTTTTAACTTGGAATCCCGCTTGACGTCTCCCATCCCCACGCCATCGTCTTCCACCTCGATATTAACGCCATCGCCGTCCCTCCGGATAGTTACCCTGGCATTCCGGGCCTGGGCATGTTTGACGATATTCATCATCAACTCTCGCACCGACCGGAAGAGCAGAACCTTGATTTCATCATCCATGGGGATGGGCATCAAGTCTTGTTGCACGTCCACCTTAATGCCGTGCTGCGACCGGACGTGCTTGGCGAACCACTCCACGGCTGCCTCAAAACCCAACTCGTAGAGCACCGGCAGGCTTAGTTCAAAGGTCAATGACCGGGTATCCTTGATCATCTGTTCGATGAGTTCCCGCACTTCGCCGATGGGCTTGGCGTGGTCTCCTATGTTTACGGTTTTTTGGAGCACTCCCAGCTTGATTTTGGAGACGGCCAGGGCTTGCCCGATATGATCGTGCAAGTCCGTAGCCAGACGCCGCCGTTCCCGCTCTTCTGTCAGAGATAACTCCGAGGCCAGCGACTGGAGCTGCTCCTGATAAGTGCGTATATCTTCTTCCGCCTGTTTCCGGTCGGTGATATCCGCGATCATGGCGATGGCAAACTGCGGGATGCCCGAAGTCCCCCGCAGCAGGGACATGGTTACCTGCCCCCACACCACCCGTCCATCCTTATGACGATAACGATTTTCCCGCGAGAAGGAATCCCGTTTCCCCAACCCCAATTCCTTGAACAAGCCGGTGGACGCCTTGACGTCCCCCGCATGGAGCAACTCCTGGATGGGCTTCCGGTACATCTCATCTTTCGTGAACCCCAACATGTTCAGAATCGCGGGATTGACATCCAGGAGGCGCCCCTCCATATCCACCAGGCACATGCCGATGGCGGCTTCCTCAAAGATTTTTCTGAATCGCTTCTCTGTCTCCCGCAAGACCGTGACATCACTGAACATGGCGAACGCGCCCACAAAATGATCGTCCTCGAACAGCGGCACCGAACTCATGATAACCGAAGCCAACCCCCGGTTCTGGCAGATGATGTCCAGCTCCTCCTGAGCAACTTTGTTCATCCGGTTCTGGGTCATGACGCCTTTCAAGAGCTTCTGGTTATATTGATCCACCAGGTCGTAAATATGCCGATTTTCCAACGTATCATGGCCGGTGATCTCTCTCATTCTCCGGTTGGCAAATTTAATGGAACCTTTTTCATCGATAATCCAGATGCCTTCGTGCGCATTTTCCACCAGTTCCCGGTATTTCCGTTCCGAAACTTCTATTTTGCGGTACAACACTGCATTTTCCAGCGCGATGGCGATCTGGTTGGCAAAACTGACAATGAACTCCCGGTCGCCGTCGGTGATCGTCGCCTCTTCGTGGACTCGATCAGCCATGAGCACCCCGATCACCTTGCCGCGTACGGTGAGGGGGGCCAGAATGAAGGCCTTGGGTTTGAAAAATTGGATTAAGGGGTTGTTCATATTGAGTTTACTGCGAGCCACGTTTTGAATCACCACCGGGATGCCGGTCATGGCTACCCGGGCAATGACGTTATCTACCTTCGTTATGGGAATCCGATAATTCTTCACCCCTTCCAAGAGCTCGGGCGAAATGCCCTCCGCATAGGTCAGTTCCAGCAATTCCCCTTTTTCGTCCAGGAGCAGAATCCCGGCCCGATCCAGTTTGGCCGAATTGATGAGCAGCCGCAACGTTACCTGGAGCAGTTTCTCCAGGTTAAGCACCGACAGCGCCGCGGTACTGGTTTCCTGCATGCAGATGAGTTGATCGATCTTTTCCTTGAGTTGAATATTTAACCGGTGAATTTCATCGAATTTCTTTTTGAGAAGTTCTTTATCCCGCTCCAGTTCCTCAATGGTATAGTTCAGTGCCCGCCAAGGCACCAGGAGCCGCAACATCACTTCCTTTATGGAAAACTTCCGCTCCCACCTAAAATGGTACTCGCAATACTCATCCCCTTGAAAGTAGCATTTGGTTTCTTCCAGGGTGGCGGGCGGCAGATTCCAGATGGTAGGAATACCGGTATAGATCCCCTTATTGAACAGACAATAATCGATGGTGCCGGGAATTTCCTTGAACCAGTGCAGCCGGATGGTCGCTCTATCCCCCTTGGCCGACACCAGTTCAATAATTTTATTCTTGTTAAACTTATCATTAATGGCTTGCACTCTTCTCAGAGTACGGCGGGGGTTTTTGTGGGCGAACATAATAATCCGCTGCACATAGCCCAATTTCTTCCTGGCCGCGGATTCGAACCCGATTTTAAAAGGGATCTCGTCGTCTTGGGTTATGGCTTTGGCATTGTCAAACATCTTGGTGACCACATCACTGGACACCCAATTATTAATCTCCATGAGAAATTCTTGAGGATTGGCCAGGTCTTCGATTTCGGGACCGAGTCCGGAGAATAAGCGGTATACTTCGCCCGGCTGGTTCTCTTGAAAATATTCGATGATGGCCCGGGTATTAAGGCAACTATGATGCTTTTCCATTCAACCTCTGACTCCCCGGTTCAGGAGTCCTTCTCTGGCGCCTAAAGGCCAGGGCTGCATTGCTTCTGATCAATGGGGTTGTCGGCGTTAAGAATACAGCCTGCCCTGGAGCTTGACGATCGAATGCCGCATCCTTGCGAAGCAGGGGATATAAGGCGCCCGGGTTCAAAAAGTATGGTCATAATCACCCGGAAAATCTCTCAAATCTGATCATCTGAAACCTATTACACCATGTCAGCATCATAATCCAACCGCTGCAAAAGTCAAGGAAATCCCGGCCACCTCCCTTCTCTCCCAGCAGGCTGTTAGCCGTCAGCCGGCCCCACGCCTACACCCCCCAGGCCAGCCTCCTTGGCGGAGTAAGTTTTTTTCTCTATAAAAATTAGGTTTTTTGCCTGAACATCCCCTCCGTTCCCCCATTGTGGCGGTCCTCTGCGTCCGCTACCGTCGGGTAGGGCACTATTGCTAACTTGGGTGAGGTCTGCCCGCCTTACCTCGGCACCTAATGAGCCGGATCTTGGCGAGGCCAGGGTCGGTTCTTGCCCTAGAGTTATTTCCTCACCAGGTGCCGGGGTTAAAAAAAGGGCTCATTTTCTCAGCAGGGAGGAAACCAGGCATGATTGCCAGTCGCTTCAAGCGTAATCTATCGTTATTACTGCTTATTTTATCTCACGCCCCTCTCCCTTATCAGGCAGGCCTTCTTTTTTGTACCTCAAAAAAGGAATTCAGGAACCTAAAAATCGGAGATTCGGCAATCGATATCGGGGAAACCCTAATATTAATTTCTGGCCAACGTTAATATTTTAAAAGATTTACTCAATTTCTTTGGCAAAGGAGATTGGTCATGTCCTCAAGGAAGTTCCGGCTACCCAAAATCCATCTGAGCCTCAGTAAGTTCTTTCAGATGAAATTTAACGCCTTCTTGTTCCGGTTTTTACCGTTCTCCATCTCCCGGTGTTACATTATGCTCCTGGGGAAACTCTACTACCTGATGAACTGGACCGAAAAGCAGCTTATCCGGCAAACCGTGTCCTATATCTGCAAGAGAAAGTTTCAACGGAAATTACTCAATAAGAAGATTAAGACTGCTTTTAAAGGAATCTTTGACCACTACCATGAGAAGCTGTTCGTCGCCTATTCCAATTTCCCCAGGTTGTTGGACTTCTTGAGGAGCCGGGTCAGGTTTGCGGATGAAGACCTGCTCCAGAAAGCCTTGGAGCAGGGCAAGGGAGTTATTTTGGTTACCGGCCACTTCGGAGCCGTGGAATTCCTCCCGGGTGCTCTGGCCTTAAACGGCTATCCCACCTCGATGATCTGCCGTTTTCAAACCAGCCGGCTGCGGAAATCCATGGGAGAGCGGGCTGAGGCGGTCGGCCTGAACCTCATTGACGCGGATGAAGGCAACATCATTCTGTCGGCCATGCGGGCCCTCAAGCAGGGCCGGATTCTCATCACGGAGTGCGACGAATTTGACGAATGGCGTCCTGATCCCCATCGGGACAGCCGCTTCCTCAACTGCCGGCTGCCTTCCGACCGGACCCTGGAACTCCTGCAAAAACGCTCGGGCTCCCCGGTCATCACGGCTCTGATGCAACGGCAAGACGATCGCCGCTATACCTGCAATCTGGCCGCCATCGGCAACGGGACCTTTCCCGCGCCCATGCCCCTCCATGAGCGCTGCCTCAGCGTTTTGGAAGCCACCGTGGAGAATTACCCGGAGCAATGGTACCAATGGAAGAAGTTTGGTAAGCTGATAAAATCTCGTATTGAGGTCGAAAATGATAATCAAGAAGCTGGATATCTGGCACCTGAAATTGGGCTTTCAATCCCCGATCAAGCATAACCTGGCGACCCATCAGGGGTCTGACAATATTATCCTCAGGGTAACCACTGAGGCCGGCATCGCCGGGTATGGAGAGGGTGTCCCTCGGGCCTTCGTCACGGGCGAGGTGCTCGAGGACAGCCTCTCCGTGCTGTGTCAAGTGTTGGCTCCGGCGGTGCTGGCCAGGGATTTTGCCTCCCCCCAGGCCCTCGCCTCGGCCCTGAAAGGCTTGTTCCAGCCCCTGTCGGTTCAGCGCTGTCCCGGGGCTTTTTGTGCCTTGGAAACGGCCCTGTTGGATGCCGCCGGGCGCACCTGGAATATGCCGATAGTCGATCTGATCGCCCCCAAACTGAGGACCAGTCTGACCTATAGCGCCGTCATCCCCATGATGCCCCAGGCGCAGATGACCCAATTATTACAACTGGTCAAGATGAACCACATGCATTTTGTCAAGCTCAAGGTAGGGACTGACTCTGATCTGGAAATCTTGCGGCTGGCCCGGGAACACCTGGGCTCCGAGGTCGATATCCGGGTCGATGCCAACTCCGCCTGGACTCCCTCAGAGGCCATTGCCCGGCTCCGGGAAATGGAGCCTTATCAGATCAGCGCCGTGGAACAGCCGGTGGCCAAAGCCGACTTTGCCGGCCTGAAACAGGTGAGTGAGGCGGTATCCATCCCGGTCATCGCCGATGAATCCCTCTGCACTGAGGCGGACGCCCGGGCCTTGATCGATCTCCAGGCCTGCCGGATCTTCAACATTCGCCTGTCCAAGTGCGGGGGCCTGGCCGCGGCTACCAGGATCAAACAAATGGCTGAGGCCGCCGGCATCCTCTGCCAGCTCGGTTGCCAGGTGGGGGAAACCAGTATCCTCTCCGCCGCCGGCCGCCACTTCGCCTTGACCGTGCCTCACCTGGTCTATGCGGAGGGTTCGTTCTCGCCTTACCTGCTGACCCGCGATGTGGTGACCCAGCCGGTAGTCTTCCAGGGCGGCGGTCATGCTCCGGAACTGCCCGGTCCCGGTCTGGGGATCGAGGTTATGGAAAGCGCCCTGCAAGACCTGGCCGTTTCCCACCACGTGGAGATCGCCCCCTGACTCTGGGGGAAGGAGCGAGCCTGGTTGACACCCTCTCCTGATCCGCGCACTCCGAAAATCGTTAGAAATCGAAGGAACAGCTCAACCCCAGGGAGTGAACGTTGCTGTTATACTCTCCATTGGCTTGGAGCGCGGCGGGCACGCCGTTAAAACTGAGGGTGTTATTTTTGGTGCGGCTTTCGGCAACAATAAAATTGTAGGCGATTCCCAGGGTAAATCTCATGATCTTGACATCCGCCCCCACCGTAAAGATATGGCGGTTGGCGTCGGGGACCTGGGGGTCAAAAGTGTCGTCCGGCACCGGCGTCAGGTCATAAATGTACCCGGCCCGAATCTTCATCCCTTCCCTGATCTTGTAGTTAGCCCCGAAACGAAAGGCCCAGGCGTCGTGCCAGTTTTTCGCAGACGTGATGGTGGTGGCCCCGTTTACGGCCTGATCCAGGTTTACCTTCAAAGTCTTGTACTTGGACCAGCCCGTCCAGGTGGTATCAAACTCGAAGGTAAAAGGGGTCAACCGGCCGTAGGAAACCCCCATCGTAAATGAATTCGGGTAAGTGATGGCAGCATTCCCCGAGACGGGTCCCGTCGCCGGGAGGGGCGAGGGCAGCGTGTTGGTTATGACCCCGGAGTGATTCACATTGATCTGACTGCGATACGCAAACCCCAGCTTCACATCTTTCACGGGCTCGTACAGCGTTCCGAAATTATAGCCAACGCCGCTGCCGTCACCTTTCAGGTCAAGCTCGGCATCAGGCAGAGTAGTTCCCCGGAACACCACCGGACTTCTCCGTTTCAGCCAGACGCTGGACCATAGCACATCGACCCCGGCTGCTACGGAGAGGTTGTCCAGAACTTTGACCGAGACCACCGGATTGAGATTATATGTCTTTAAATTGGAAGAAGTGGTGATATAGCGCCCCGCCCAAGTCGGCGGCCAGGCCGTTCCCATCCCGAAGGGTGAAAAAAACCCGATGCCCAGGGCGACCCGATTATGCACCGGAATCGCGATATAAGCGGTCATGCTCTTGTAAAAGCGGTGATTAGTCTGAGAATCCAGGCCCCCGCCGCTGAACTCCCGGTCGGGGTGGTTAAGGAATAATCCCGTATAAACTTGAGCCCGTTTCAGCTGATTGAGACCGGCCGGATTATAAAAGATCGCCGAGGCATCACTGGCGTCGGCCACAAAGGCGTTGCCCTGGCCCATCGCCGCCGTCCCCTGCTGAATCAGGGCGAACCCGGCCCCCAGAGCCGTGGTGGCAGAACAGCATATCAGCAGGATGATCATGAAGATCGGGATAAGGCTGTTTCCGTAGCCGATTATTTTAGCGATAGAGGCAATAATCATCATCTTTAAAGCAACCTGGCTCTTTCTGTTCTTAAGGTGAATTTAGGTGATTTAAATAGGATTTCTCCAAAAAATCAACTCTTTTTTATTATTTCTTAAAGTTATTCTTGTGATTTTTATCATTGGCTAATTTAGACGGCGGAATCACCCCAAGTTAGGTTCTACCTTCGATATTGAGATTGACTTTATGTCACATAGTTTTCCTATCACCGAGATTTGAGACAAATTCTTTTCCATTATATTTACCGACAGGAAAAGTAACGCCCGATGTGCTTCCTAATGCGCCGCGGCAGTCTACAGAGCCTCTATGAGTGGCCAACCTCTCCAGCCAACCGGGGTTGATTTTCTCCTCGGATCAGGGTATTTTTGCCTAGGTTTAACCGGTAGTTTGGCCAACCGGGGGTCTGTTTCCCCCCCAACCTTCCGGACGGGCCTATGAACCGGAAGATTTCCTGGAAATATCGTTGACTGGCAAACCATATATGGTTCCCCAACAAAATTCTTGGAGTTTTCCCCGGTTTCCGGTAAACAGGTCCTCAATGAGAGCTCGCCAAGTATACAGGCCAGGACTTTCCTACCTCCCGTTGTCCCAATCCTCACCCCTCTCCAGGCCGCCCCGCCGGAGGGCCTGAGCCATGATTGATATTCATTCCCATATCTTGCCGGATTTGGACGACGGTGCCAAAACCTGGGAGCAATCCCTGGAAATGGCGCGGATCGCGGTTGAAGATGGCATCAGGATCATGGTGGCTACTCCCCACCTCTTCAAAAACAGAGTCATAGACGTTCATCAAATAAATAATAAAGAAATAATACTTTACCGTATTACTGAATTTCGCCAAAAGTTGTTGGAAAATAACCTTCCCTTGGAAATTATCCCCGGCTGCGATTTCCCCTTGGGGTTGGAATCGTTAGAACTTCTCCAAGACGGCCAGGTGCTGACCATTAACGACAGCAGACGGTATCTGCTCCTGGAATTGCCGGATACTTCCTTGCCGCCCGCTACCGAAGAAATCTGCTATCATCTCCAATCTCAGGGAATCACTCCCATCATTACCCATCCTGAGCGGCACTTTATCATTCAGGAGATGCCTCAGAAGCTGAAACGCTTGATCGACCTGGGCTGCCTGGCCCAAATAACCGGCCAGAGTCTGACGGGGGGGTTCGGCCGGGCCGTGAAGAAGTTTTCCCGGCAATTGCTGAAGCAGGGTTACATCCACCTCATGGCTACCGATGCCCATGACTCCCACCACCGCCCCCCCAGGCTGGGTGGAGCGCTGACTGAATTATCCCGCCTCATCGGAGAAAATCGCGCCCGGGCCATGGTCACCGACCTCCCCCAAAGAATCATCAACGGCGAACCTTGCTTCTGAGTTTCGGGAACCTATCTTAAACACCATCTTTTGAGATCTGATCCGGCCAGGAGATGGGTGTCCGCCTGTCCCTGACCATTCGGGGAGGCTTATGACACGGCTGTTATGGAAAAAATTCATTCCCGGAATGGCTGGTCTGTCCCTGAGCCTGGCCGCCTTCCTCACCTGCGGTTGTAGCACCGTCGATGTTAAAGGTCCCTCCAAGGAAGTCAAAACCTTTTTTATGGCCGGTCAGCAAGCCGATGCCCTGGGCGCCCTCTGCCTGGCCCCCCAGGGCATCGACCTGTCTGCCTATCCTCAGATGGTAGGGGTAAGATATCCCCCCACCGTCAAGGTGGACATCCTGAACGAACCGCCCACCCACCCGTATCAAGCCTTTGCCGTGCTGGAATGCGCTTCCGCCTCCGGCGCCAGTTCCTCGGAATTGACCGCGGAATTTTCACACAAGGCCAGGGAGATTGGGGCGGATGCCATTATCCTCTGCCGGGCCGGGCCGGGCCAGACCTTGCCGCCGTCTGGGAAAATTCAGGTGGTGGCCATCAAATATAAATTGGGCGAGAAATAAATTCAGATTGATCCCCCGTAATCAAGGTTTTCTCACCGGAGAACTGTGATAAGCTAAGAAGGGCCAGGCCTTGCCGTAAAGGCCGGAATCGAGGGGGTGTTTACGACCGATGCTATCTGAAATTTTCGAGAAATCTGTCCTGATCTTTGGCTGCGGCAACATTTTGTGGGGCGATGACGGGTTCGGACCCGCGGTCATCCAGAGGCTGAATGACCATTATCGCCTGCCCGACCATGTCCTGGCCATGGACGTGGGCACCAGCATCCGGGACATTCTGTTTGATTTGGTGTTAAGCGACCGGAAGCCGAAGAAGATTTTTATTGTCGATGCCGTGGAGTATCCCGACCGGAAGCCGGGAGAAGTCTTTGAAATCCCGGTGGAAGGCATTCCCGATAAGAAGGCCTCCGATTTCTCTCTCCACCAGTTTCCCACCGTCAATATGCTCAGCGAACTCAAGGAGCACAGCCACATCGACATCAAGATCATTGTGGCCCAGACCGAGATCATCCCGGACGAAGTGCAACCGGGTCTGTCCCCGGCCATGACCGCGGCCATTGATACGGCCTGCGAACGCCTGATGGCCGCCATTTAGGGGATCGATAATTTTCGTGGGGTGCGCCCTGCGCACCATTTCTATTCCCACATGAGTTCGATTTGTTCCACCCCCCGGCCGCCCTGGACCGGCGTAACTGCACCGCACCGGGGACACTCCGCCAGGGGCGAGGGGTCGTGGGGATCGACCGTGCCTTCCGGCAAGGGGCCTTGATAGCCGCAGGCCTGGCAGTTCAAGGTCACCGGCTCAATCGTCAGGTCGAGCTTGGAGTTCTCCAAGGGCGTGCCCTTCACCAGAACCTCATAGGCCTGCCGGGTGGCGGCCTCGGAGTGCACCGCCATGGCCCCCACTTTCAGGACCACCTCCAGGGCGCTGCCCGCCGGGGGCCCTCCCTCTTTCTGGAGTTCCGCCAGGATCGTCTTGACCACCTCTTCCATCAGCGAATATTCATGCAATTGACTCACCCCTCCCCTTCTGCCGCGAGATTACCCTAAACTTCAAGAAGTCCGATTTCTGGCATACCATATTTGCCCCCGGCACGCCAATAGTTTGCCCGCCGCTGCCCCCCGGTTCTTCCCGGAGCACCCTGCCCCTGCCCGGCATCCCGGCCTTGCCAAACCGGCGCTCAACCCTTATATTAAACAAGTCCCGCGACGCTGGCCGCGTTTAACCTTCACCTTTTCACCGTCATCCCGGGAGGCAACCATGAACGACGAATCTCCGGCCGCGAGCCGCAAACAGATCGCCATTCGCCTGCTCTATACGGTCCTCTATGTGGCCATCTTTGAAATTCTCAAAACCGTGATTTTCCTCATTACCATTTTCGAATACTTTGTCCTGTTGATCACCCTGCGGCACAATGAGCCTGCCCGGGCCTTTGCCAATAAGGTGGCCACCTATGCGTACCGGTTGATGCGCTACCTGACCCTGAATGAAAACCAGCGGCCTTTCCCCTTCACTGAGTTCCCGGCCGAAATCGATCCTCCCGATGCCGAGGTCAAATTCGAGTAGCGCAGCGGCCCGGTCCTGTCTTGGAGCTCTTAACCCCTCGCCGGTGCCCGATCTTTGCGGTATAATCTCCACCAGCCGCCAAGTCCGTACCGGCCCATACCCATGAAAGCCCTTTCCTGCTTGCTGGTCTTGATTGCCGTCCTCACTTCGGGGTCCCTGCCCGCCCCGGCCCAAGAGGCCTCGCTCAAAGCCAAGCAGTTTCCCACCAGCTATTTTTACCAGTTCTATAAGGCTCCCATCCCGGAGAAAGAAAAAGTCCTGGCCCGGATCGACGCCACCCTCCAAAAACTCAATAAGGAAGGCTACGGCCTCATCGCCAAGGGCGCGGTTATCGACAAACTCAACCCCGACGTGAAGACCTATGCGCAGCTCACCATCCTGGATGAAAGCGGCCTGGTCATCATCGCCCGTCAGGTCCCCAACCTCTACTATCAGTATCGCGGCCCGGCCCCCATCAACCCCAACATCTACCTGGTCCTTAAGCAGGCCCGGGTGAACTTTCCCGAAAGTTATATCCGCTACGGCTTTGTGGTGGAAGGCGACTACGTGGCTTATGCCAATAAGTTTGTCAGCGCTATCCTGGAAGGCCTGGAACGCGCCGGCGGCCGTCCCGACCTGCCGCCGGCCCCGCCTGCCGATGAGAAGAAAAAGTTGAAGTGAGGGAAAGATCAATCCGCTCGTGAATTATCCTCTCAGTTTTAGGGCTCACGGTCTGAAAAATTCTCCCAAAGGGTGCGGCGCACCAATTAATCTGCTCCTCAATTGCATTGACAAAAAAAGGGCCCGCGCCCAAAAGACGCGAGCCCCGAGGGGGGAGAGAGATACCAAGGAGATTAGGCGCAGCAGGAATGCACGGGCTCCAGCCTCACCGGTTCGTAGAAAGCCACGTCGCCGTCCCGCCAACTGAATTTATACACGCAACCCTTGTAACAGATGCAGTGGTTGATCATCATGATGATCCGCTCAATCAGCCGGCCGTGCCGCGGGTCGGCCAGCACCGCTACCAGGGGTTTTCTGGGCTCGGGGGTCCAGTCGAAATCAAAACCGCATTCGTCCATTATCAACCTCATATACGTTTGAGAACTCAAACATCTTTTTTATATATTATATTGTCTATCCAAAATTAAAGCTATATAAAATCTAGGTAGATTTATTGCGGAATTTTTTTGGTAGCCGCAGGCTTCAGCCTGCGCTTGGTTAGTCGATCGGCCCTGCCCCGCCCGCCGATGGCGGCCGGGCCTCAAAACCATTGCAGTAACAGTGGACGACGCTAAATATAAAAGGTATACTAGCAAATTACAGTTGGTTCTCTATCTCAGGGTAACCGGAATTCTCAGCGACTTTTAAAATATGTCCAATATCCGTAACTTCAGCATCATCGCCCATATCGACCACGGCAAGTCCACCCTGGCGGACCGCCTTATCCAGTGGACCGGCATGGTGGAGGACCGCCAGTTTAGGGACCAGATCCTGGACACCATGGACCTGGAACGCGAGCGCGGCATCACCATCAAGAGCAACACCATCAGCCTCCCCTATACCGCGGCCGATGGCGTCGAATACGAACTCAACCTCATCGACACCCCGGGCCATGTGGATTTTTCCTACGAGGTCTCCCGGGCCCTGGCCTCCTGCGAAGGGGTGCTGCTCCTGGTGGACGCCTCCCAGGGCGTCGAAGCCCAGACCGTGGCCAACCTCTATCTGGCTATGGAACACGACCTCACCATCATCCCGGTGATCAACAAGATCGACCTGCCCGCCGCGGACGTGGACGGGGTCAAAGATCAGATCGAACGCGAGCTGGGTCTGGATTCAGACCACGTTCTTCTGTGCTCCGCCAAGGAGGGCCTCGGCATCGACGAGATCCTGGAGGCCATCGTCACCCGGATCCCGCCGCCCAAAGGCCGTCCCGAAGACCCCCTCTCCGGGCTCATCTTCGACGCCCACTACGACTCCTTCAGGGGCACCGTGGTCTCCTGCCGCGTCTTTGAAGGCCGGGTCAAGCCCGGGGATATCATCCGCCTCATGTACCACGGCACCGTGCACAAGGTGGAAGAAACGGGCGTCTTCCGGCTGACGCGCGAGCCCCGCAAGGAACTCTCCGCCGGCATGGTGGGCTACCTCATCGCCGGCATCAAGACGGTGAGCGACACCCGCATCGGCGACACCATCACTCTGGAAGCCCGCCCCGCGGCCCAGCCGCTGCCCGGCTTCAAGGAAGTCAAGCCGGTGGTCTTCGCCTCCATCTACCCGGTGGGGAGCGACGATTATCAGGACCTGGCCGACGCCCTGGAAAAATTCAAGCTCAACGACGCCTCCCTGGTCTACCAGAAAGACTCCTCCGCCGCCCTGGGCCAGGGCTTCCGCTGCGGCTTCCTGGGGCTCCTGCACCTGGAGATCGTCCAGGAACGCCTGGAACGGGAGTACAACCAGTCCATCATCATGACCGTGCCCGGGGTCCAGTACCGCTTCACCCTGGCTGACGGCAAGGTCATCACCGTGGACAATCCCCTGTACTACCCCGACCCCAGCAGCATCAAGCTGGAGGAAGAACCGTTTATCCGGACGTCCATCCTCATCCCCGAGCGCTTCGTGGGCGCGGTGATGAAGCTCTGCCTCGAGCGCCGGGGCGTCAACTCCCGCTTCAACTACCCCTCGCCGGGCCGGGTGGAAATCAACTTCGACATGCCCCTGGCCGAAGTCATCATCGACTTCTACGACCGCCTCAAGACCATCACCCAGGGCTACGGCTCTTTTGACTACGAACTCCTGGATTACCGGGCCACCAATCTGCTGAAGCTCGATATCCTGGTGAACGGCGAGAAACTGGACGCCTTAAGCATGATCGTCCACCGGGACCGCGCCCGGGAGTGGGCCGTCCGGGTCTGTGACCGCCTCAAGGATGAAATTCCCAAACAACAATTCAAGATCGCCATCCAGGGGGCCGTGGGCGGCCAGATCATCTCCCGCTCCACCATCTCGGCCTTTCGGAAAGACGTCACCGCCAAGTGCTACGGCGGCGACATCACCCGGAAACGCAAACTCCTGGAAAAACAGCGGGCCGGCAAGAAGCGCATGAAAATGGTCGGCTCGGTGGAAATCCCCCAGAGCGCCTTTGTGGCGGTGCTGAAGACCGAGAATGAGTGATGCGGCGAGACTGGGGTCGCCGGTTGCTCTGCTAAGAAGATGTGAAAAATTTGCTGAAAATCCTCCTCGGTTTTTTGCCCTGGATCCTGTTCGGCTTCCTGGCCGGCCCTCCCTTAACCAGGCTGGAAATGGCCTTGGCGGTTTCTCTGCTAGCCGGTCTGGCCCTGGGATTCAAGGACCTGCGTCGGGGTTTTTTCCTGACCTGGGGCACCCTGTTGTTTTTCTCCTTTAGTCTCATCCTGGTAGCGTTTCTGAAAAACCTCTGGATTGTTGAGCACATGGACTTGCTGGCCCGGGGAACCCTGGCGGCGATAGCTTGGGGCTCCATCATCGCGGGTCGGCCTTTTGCCCTGCAGTACGCCAGGGAAAGCGTGCCGGAAACCTACTGGCGCACCCCGGCGTTCATTCACACCGGTTACTTCATATCCATGGTCTGGGGAATCCTCTTTCTCATAGCCTTGGGAGCAAGCCTTTTCAGGCCATATCTGGATCTGAAGGCCGTTTGGCTTTATCACTTACTCGCCACCGGGACCATGTTCTTGGGAATCATCTTTACCCAGTGGTACGTTCACCGGGTGAGAAGGGCTCGCCAAACCTCAGAATCATGAGCCTGCACCCCCTTACCAGCCCCGGCCTTTACGTTCATGTCCCCTTCTGCCAGACTAAGTGCCCTTACTGCGATTTCTATTCCGTTACCTCGACCGAGCGCCTCGCCGCCTATCTAACGGCCCTGGACGCCGAAGCGCGGCTCTACCGGGAGCAGTTTCCCGCCTTCGATTCCCTCTTTCTCGGCGGCGGCACCCCTTCCCTGCTGGACGCCGTCCAGCTCAGCACCTTGTTGAAAACCCTGCGGCGATATTTCGCTTTTGCCCCGGACACCGAGTTCACCCTCGAAGCCAACCCCGACGACATCAGCGCCGACAAGTTGCATCTCTACCGCGACCTGGGCGTCAACCGCCTCAGCCTGGGGGCCCAATCCTTTGACGAGGCGGAACTTATCTTCCTGAAACGCCGCCACACCGCCCGCCAGACCAGGCAGGCCATCGAATTGATCCGGGCCGCGGGGTTCGCCAACCTGGGCTTCGACCTGATCTACGGCCTGCCGGGACAGAGACCCGAGGCCTGGCTCCGCACCTTGGAAACGGCCCTGAGCTTCACTCCCGAACACCTCTCCTGCTACCAGCTCACCCTGGCCGACGACACCCCCATGGGCCGCCAGGCCGCCGCCGGAGAAGTGCAGCCCCTGGGGGAAGAGGCCCAGCGGAACTTTTTCCTGCTCACCGACAAATTCCTGACCGAACGCGGCTATCTCCACTACGAAGTCGCCAATTTCGCCCGGCAGGAGGAACCACAGGCCGGAGGCCGGCGCCACTATCGCTGCCGCCACAACTTAAAGTACTGGACCCACGTGCCCTATCTGGGGCTGGGGCCCGGCGCCCATTCCTTTCAGGCGGGCCGCCGCTGGTGGAACCACCGCTCCCTTCAAGATTACTGCGCCGCCCTGGACGCAGGCTTACCCCCGGTGGCCGGGGCTGAGACCCTCACCCCCGCCCAACTCCGGCTGGAGACCCTCTATCTGGGGTTCCGCACCCAAGACGGCGTCGCCCTCGCCACTCTTAAGGACCAGCCCGGCTGGGAGGCCATCCTGACCGAGCTGACCGGAGCCGGCCTGGTCGAGGTCCGTCACGACCGGGTGGTGGCGACCCCCAAGGGCCTGGTGGTGGCGGATCGCCTGCCCCTCTGGTTCGCGGCATAAACCGGGGCCGGCCCTAAAGCTTCTAAAGGCCTGCCTCGGCTTTCCCCTCTGGAGTTGGTATCGCCAAAAAATCACGAAAACCCCAAAATTAATAACCCACTAACATTTTTGTGAACATTTTTAGTAGAACCATTGCATTTGCCCAAAGCAGGCCTTATCTTGCGTCCACCTGAAAGGTTACCCGTCCTTCTCTTTGGGCCTTAACTTCTACCCCAATGGGCCGGCCTTTCAGCGGCTCAGAAATCGTCAATTTTTCGGGACTCCGGTCCTGCATCCTTTTGTAAAACCTCCAGGCGTGAGGCGACATGAGCCCTGCCAAGCCCAAAACTCTGGTCTATGCGCTGATTGCCCTGGCCGTCGCGGCGGTTCTGGGTCTGTTTGTAGCCTTTGGGCCGCCCGGCCTCTATGCCAGGTCCGAGAGCCCGGAGTTTTGCGGCAGTTGCCACGTGTTGCAGCCGGAATATGAGGCCTGGTTTCACTCCGGAGCGCATCAGAACATCAAGTGCATTGATTGCCACCTGCCGAACAACAATCTGCCCAACCACCTGTTCTGGAAGACCGTGGAAGGCGTCAAGGACAGCGTTGCCTTCCATACGGGCCGCGTCTCCGAAACTATTCACATCTCCGAGCGCGGCGCCGCGGTGGTGGAGGGCAATTGCCGCCGCTGCCATGCCGAACTCCTGGCCCGGATCAACGAAAACCGCCGGTGTTGGGACTGCCATCGCCGCATGTCCCACAAGCGCACCGGAACCATAGAGACGCGCAACCCTTAAGCGCGAGGATGGAGAAGGATATGAAACGAAAGGCTCTTGGCTTGGTGATCTGGGCAATGGTTCTGGCGGGCATGCTGGCCCTGGCGGGCGCCTGCTCGCCGCCGAAGGAGGAGCCGGTCAAGACGGTGACCATTCCCGACGGCGAGTATGACCCCGCGGTGTGGGGCCAGGCTTATCCCCTGGAATACGACTCCTGGCTCAAGAGCAAGGACCCTAACCCGCCGGGCCTGAGCAAGTACCGCAAGGGTTGGACCGGTGGCGCCAAGTTTGACAAGCTGAGTGAATACCCCTACCTGGCCCTGCTGTTCAACGGCTGGGGGTTCGGCGTGGAATACAACGAGATCCGGGGCCATTATTACATGCTCATCGACCAGTTGGAGATCGACCCCTCCCGGCTCAAGGCCGGCGGCGTCTGTCTCACCTGCAAGACCCCATTTGCTCCCAAGCTCAAGGATCAACTGGGGATACATTATTTCAAAGACCCTTATGTGGAAGTACACGCCAAGATCCCGGCCCAGTTCCAGCGCATGGGGGTGATGTGCATTGACTGTCATAACAACAAGACGATGGACCTGCAGTTTTCCCGGTGGACCCTGATTCAAGCCCTCAAAGACACCGGCTTCGACCCGGCCACCGCCACCCGCCAGGAGAAACGCAGCCTGGTGTGCGCCCAGTGCCATGTCACCTATATCGTCTCCAAAGATAAGGACATGAAGTCCACCAACGTCTTCTTCCCCTGGCAGGGCAGCAAGGTCGGGGACATCTCCATCGAAAACATCATCAAGGTGTTGAAGAGCGACCCCGCCTACCTGGAGTGGAAACAGAACGTCACCGGCTTCAAGCTGGGCTTTAGCCGGCACCCGGAGTATGAGGTTTACAGCCGGAACAGCGTCCACTGGAACGCCAATGTGGCGTGCGCCGACTGCCACATGCAGTACACCCGGGTGGGGGTGAACAAAATCTCCAACCATAATGTGGGCAGCCCCTTGACCCAGGGCATGGTGGCCTGCTCGCAGTGTCACGCGGAGTCGGCCGACTGGCTGAGGGCCCAAGTCCTCGCCATCCAGGACCGCACCACCTCGCTCCTGAACCGGGCCGGTTACGCCACCGCGGTGGCGGCCAGACTCTTTGAGGCGGCCAATCAGGCTCAGGCCGCAGGGAAAACTATCGACAAGGGTCTCTATGACCAGGCCAAGGACCTGTATCTAGAGGCGTTTTACCGGATCAATTACATCGGCGCGGAAAATTCCGCGGGCTTCCACAATCCCACCGAAGCCGCCCGTATCTGCGGTGACTCGGTGGCCTTTGCGGAGAAAGCCGGCGCCCTGCTGCGCCAGGCCCTGGCCCAGGCCGGGGTGACGCAGCCGGTGGACGTGAACCTGGATCTGGCCAAATACCTGCAAGACCGGGGAGTCAAGAAACTGAACTTCCAGCCTCAGGAAGAATTCAAAGATCCGTTCGGGATCCAGAACCTGTTGACTCCCACTCCCTCTCTGGGTCTGCCGCCGGCGAAATGAGACCTCTTTTGACTCTGCTGGGTCTGGCCTTTCTGGTCGCCGTGGCCTGGGGCCAGACCCCGAACGACCTCTTCCCACAAGGCAAAGGGGTCTTTGAGGACAACTGCGCCCAGTGCCATCGCGCCAACGGCCAGGGGCTCCCAGGCACTTTCCCGGCCCTGGACGCCGACCTCTTCGTCGCCGGAAAGCCTCAAGCGGTGATCGCCACCGTCCTCAACGGACGCAAAGGCCACCTGGGCCGGATGCCCGCCTGGAAGGACAAACTGGACGACCGGCAGATCGCCGCGGTGGTCACGTATATCCGCCATGCCTGGTCCAACCGGGCTCCGGCCGTCACTCCGGCCATGGTGGGCGCCATCCGGGGTAAGTGATTAATTCGCTTAACCATTGGGGCAGTGAGCCCACCCCCCTTCAACCGCAACCCTTAATTTGATATACTCCTCAAGAAAATCACCGGGCCATGGCCGTCAGGCCCATGGCCCTGGTCAATTCGAGGAGTATTCCATCCCTATGCCTACCTGTTTCCGGCCAGCAAAGTTGACTGCGTGTTTGGGCTTGCTGGTCCTCGCGCTCCTGTCTTCCTGCGGGGTCCGGCAACTGACCCAGGGGGAGATCCAGCCCCCCAAGGTCACCTTTCAGGACTTGAAGATCTACCAGCCCACCTCCCAGGGCTGGCCCCTGGGCGCCCTGCTGCTCCTGGAGAATCCCAATCCCCAGGCCCTCAACCTCTTGGGCTATAATTGCCAGTTGTGGATTGAAGGAAGAAGTGTAGCCCAGGTGGAAAGCCAGCAGGCGATCAATCTGCCGCCCCAGGGGCAAACCGTAGCGGAAGTCCCCATTATGGTGCAATTACCGGCGGTCATGGGGCTCTTGCCCCAATTTCTGCCCCAGTTCCTGGGTCAGCAGCAGCAACAAATGCCGCAACGCAAATTCCACTATCAGATCGCCGGCAGCTTCCGCCTGGCTTCGGTGATGGGAGGTATTATCCCCATCCCCTTCAGGTTTCAAGGAGAGGCTTCTCCCCAGCAGGGCATGGACTTCCTCAAGCCCTATTTGCACTGAAGCCTGTTGCCGATACCGAGCCACTTGGCCAAAATTTTAGGCAAGTTTCCCTTGAAAAAAATGGAATATACAGTATATAAGTTAACGATCTAGGTTTGGGAAATCGCCCGCGAGGTCAGGCACGTTGCCCGATGCAGGCTAACTAAAAACCATTTAGGAGCAAGGAGGAAGTATGAAACGCACGCTGGTATTTTTTGGCCTCTTAGCAGCCCTTGGTTTAGTTTTAGGTACCGTGGCGCAGCCCACGGCGGCTGCGGCCGCAGAAAAGACCATCCTCATCGGCTTCACCGCCTCCCAGACCGGTAAATTTAACGTGGAAGCGATTCGGCAGATCAACGGCCTCAACCTGTGGATGGAGCAGGTGAACGCGGCTGGCGGAATTAAGTTGCCCGACGGCACCATCATGAAAGTGGCCTCCAAGTTCTATGACGACGAAAGCAAGAAAGAACGCGTTCAGGAACTTTATACCAAGCTGATCAGTACGGATAAAGCCGACTTCCTCATCAGCCCTTACAGCAGCCCCTTGACCGACGCGGCTGCGGTTATCGCCCAGCAATATAACAAAATTATGATCACCACCGGCGCGGCCTCGGATTCCACTTACAAGAAGGGCTATTCCTTGGTTTATCAAACTTATACGCCGGCCTCCCGTTATCTCACCGGCGCAGTGGATGTCTTAGCCAAACTGGTCCCCCAAGGCAAAAAAATCGCCATCATTCATGAAAAAGACAAGTTTTCCACTGACGTGGTCAATGCCCTCCGGACTTACGCCGAGAAGAAGGGCTACCAGGTGGTCCTCTTTGAGGGCTATGATGCCGGCACCACCGATTTTGCCCCGTTTATTAATAAAATCCCGGCGGGCGTGAATGCCGTCATGGGTGGCGGACACTTTGCGGATACCACCACCTTGGCCCGGCAGCTCTATGAAAAGAAGATCAACACTCAAATGATCGCCTTGCTGGTGGCGCCGCCGGAGCCCAAGTTTGCGGAACTCGGTGAGGCCTGCATTTCCGTGATCGGTTCCTCCCAGTGGGAACCCGGGGTCAAGTACAGCCCGGAAGCGGCCAAGGCCAAAAAGGTGGATTGGTTTGGGCCCAGCGTGGATGAATTCGTTAAGGCTTATAAAGCCAAGTACAACGAATCTCCCTCTTACCACAGCGCCGGCGGTTATGTGTCCGGCTTGATCCTGCAACAGGCCATTCAAAAGGCCGGCTCCATGGATACCGCTAAAGTCAAGGCGGCTCTGGATGCCATGAACGCCATGGCCTTCTATGGGGATATCAAGTTTGCCACGGATAAAAAGGACCATGGCCTCCAGGAAGGCCACGAGATGGTTTATATCCAGTGGCAGAAGGATAAGCAGGGCAAGCCCGATAAACAGATCGTCTGGCCTCAAGCTGCGGCCACGGCCAATCCGTTCGTGTGCCCGGCCCGCTAAGTCACAGCGCGTGGCGCAAAACGGCCATTCTTTGTAGCCGCGGCTTTTAGATGCAGGGTCAGGGATTGAGGGGATAGGGGCGGGCAGTTAACCCAAAACCGGCCCTGGTCCCTGGCCCCTGCATTGTTAAGAGGTGCTCATCAGTGCTCGATCAATTAATTTCTTCCCTGACGGACGGACTCCTCTTAGGGTTCGTATATGGCGTAGCTGCCATGGGGCTGACCCTGATTTGGGGAGTGATGGCGGTCATCAATCTGGCCCACGGGCCCATCATCGCCCTGGGGATGTTCGGCACCTACCTGCTGTTCACCCATTTGGGGCTGAATCCCTATCTGGCCCTGATTCCCGTAGCCGGGAGCGGTCTGCTCCTGGGCCTCATAATTTACGTCATCGCCGTCCACCGGGTCATCAACGCCCCCCATCTCTCCAGCCTGCTGGCCACCTTCGCGGTCAACATGATCATCATCGGGGTCTGCACCGCCATCTTCAGCACCTCGCCGCAAAACATCGACTATTCTTTGGGCTCTGTTGAGCTGGGCTTCCTCACCTTCCCTGCCAGCCGCCTGGTAGGGGCCTTAGGGGCCATTTTGGTGACGGCCGGGCTCTATCTTTTTCTCTACTTTACCCGGCCGGGCAAAGCCATCCGGGCCGTGGCCAACAATCGCATGGCCTCCGAGCTGATGGGTATTCCATCCTCTCAGGTGCTGGCCCTGAGTTTCGGTTTGGGCACCATGCTGGCCGCGGTGGCCGGCGGCTTGATTGCCACGTTTTTTCCCTTCACCATCTTGAGTGGTGGCCCCTACGAATTGAAGTCCTTCGTGATTTGCGTCCTGGGAGGACTGGGCAACCCCTTGGGAGCGCTGGTGGGCGGCCTCATCCTCGGAGGTCTTGAAGGTATAGTGCCCGCTTTCATGCCGGTTAGTTGGGTGCCGGTGGTGGAATTCGGCCTCTTTGTGCTGGTGTTGCTGGTGCGTCCCAGCGGCCTGTTCGGAGCCAAGTAAATGAAGGCCTGGCAAAAGCCCGGATTCTGGCTACCCCTGCTCATTGTGCTGGTGTGGGGCCTGGTGGTCCTGCTCATCCGTCACGACACCATGCGGGAAACGGCCTTTGTCCTGCTCATGTCCGTGGGCCTGGCCTCCAGCTTGAATATTCTCTTGGGCTACACCGGCTATGTCAGCTTCGGGCACATCGTCTTTTTCGGCCTGGGAGGCTACACCGGGTTCTACCTGATCAGTGAACAGGGCTGGCCCCTGATGGCTGCGGCCCTAGGCGGGGGACTGCTCTCAGCCCTTATCGCCCTCCTGGTGGGTCTGGCGGTCTTGCGTCTCCGGGGGGCCTACTTTGCCCTGGCTACCATCGGTATCAATGAGGCGGCCCGGGCTTTTGTCAGCAACTTCGAACCCTATGGCGGCGCCACCGGGTTATTTGTCAACTTTTCCGCTTATGAAAGATACGGCGGCCCCGGCCCGGCCCTCTGGACCACCTTTACTTTCCTGTGGATCACCACCATAGCGGTGTTGCTGGTGAGCTACCTGGTGAAACACTCCCGCTTCGGCCTGGGGTTGATGGCGATTCGCGAGGACGAAGATGCGGCCATGGTAATGGGCGTCAAGGCCCCCCAGGCCAAAACCATCACCTATGTCATTTCGGCGTTCTTTCCCGGGGTGATCGGCACCCTGTATTTCTTTAAGAACGGCAATATTGAGCCGGGTGATGCCTTTCAACTCCACATGTCCATCGAGATGCTGGTGATGGTGATGCTGGGGGGCATGGGGACCGTTATGGGACCCCTGGTGGGGGCCGTGGGTTATCAATGGCTGCGAGGTTATCTGCTCACCAGCCCGCTCTTTAAAAACCTGCATCTGGCCCTGGCCGGAGTCATTCTCCTGTTGATCGTCCTGTTTGTCCCCGCCGGCGCCGTCGGCTGGGTGCGGGGCCGTTTCCCGCGCCTTAAGAGGTTCTTGGAATGATCCTACAGGTCAAAGAAGTCTCCAAGCGTTTCGGTGGCCTTCAAGCCCTGACCGAGGTCAGCTTTGATTTGAGCGAAGGTCAGATTTTGGGCCTCATCGGCCCCAACGGCGCCGGCAAAACCACCCTGTTTAACGTTATCAACGGCGTCTATCCGCCGGAGCGCGGCCAGGTGATCTTCCGGGGTGAGGATGTCACCCGGATGCCTTCCTATGAAGTAGCCCGCCGCGGCCTGGCCCGGGCCCACCAGGTGGTGCGCCCCCTCACCGACCTCTCGGTGCGGGAAAACGTCATGGTGGGTGCCTGTTTCGGCCGGGAGCACCACAGCCTGCGGGCTTCGCGCCGCCTGGCCGACGAAGCCTTGACTTACGTGGGGCTGATGGACCGGGCCGACCAACCCGCGGGCAGCCTGAACGTGGCTCAGAAAAAGCGTCTGGAAATGGCCCGGGCCCTGGCCGCCAAACCCTATTTGCTGCTGCTGGATGAAGTCCTGGCCGGCCTCAACCCGTCCGAAATTGCCGCCATGATGGAGACGGTGCGGGCCATTCGGGATGAAGGGGTCACCATTCTCATGATCGAGCACGTTATGCAGGCCATCATGTCCATTTCCGACCGGCTCCTGGTCCTGGATTACGGGGTCTTGATCGCCACGGGCCCGCCCGAAGAAGTGGCTAACAATCCCCAGGTGATCGAGGCCTATCTGGGCGATCCCAAAATGACGGCGCGACTGCTGGCGGGGTGACACCATGGCTCTCTTAGAAGTCAACAACTTGGCCTCGGGCTACGAAGGCGTCCAGATCCTCTGGGGAGTCAACCTCAAGCTGGAATCGGGCAAACTTACCACCTTGGTGGGCTCTAACGGCGTGGGCAAAACCACCTTGCTCAAAACCGTCATGGGGCTCATGCGGCCCCTCGAAGGCTCCGTGTCCTTCCAGGGCAACGATGTCACCAATCTCCCGGCCCACGCTCGGGCCAAGGCCGGCATGGTCCTGGTCCCCGAAGGCCGGCAGCTCTTCACCGAAATGACCATTTACGAAAACCTGGAAATGGGGGCCTTCTCCCCTCGAGCCCGGGCCAACTTTCACCAAAACCTCGAAAAAGTCTATGAACTCTTTCCCCGCCTCAAGGAACGGGCCAAGCAAAAGGCCGGCACCTTGAGCGGCGGCGAACAGCAGATGGTGGCCGTGGGCCGGGGCTTGATGGCCGAGCCCGAAGTCCTCATGCTGGACGAGCTCTCCCTCGGCCTGTCGCCGCTCCTGGCTCTTACCCTGTTCGAGGCCCTCACCCGCCTCAAAAAAACCGGCCTCACTATGCTCCTGGTGGAGCAAAACGTCACCATGGCCCTGGCGGTGAGCGACTACGCCTACGTCCTCAGCCACGGCAAGGTCTGGCTGGAAGGCGGAGCCCGGGAACTCAGCCAAAACGACGACGTGCGCCGGACTTATCTGGGAATTTAAGGCCAGTGATCCCTGGCCACTGACGAGGAGGTTGGTCATGCCGGTACAGGAGTGGATGAGCAAAGACTTGATCACCATTGATGAGGACACCTCCATCATGAAGGCCTCCAAGGTGATGAAGCAAAATAATATTCAACACTTGCCGGTTATGAAAAAGGGACGTCTCGTGGGCATGGTTTCCGACCGGGACTTGAAAGAGGCCACCCCTTCCAAGGCCACCACCCTGGATATCCACGAAATGTATTATCTGCTGGACAAGATCGAGGTCAAAAGCCTCATGTCCAAAACCCTCATTACTATTGCCCCTGAGAATACCGTGGAAAAAGCCGCGGCAGTCATGCTCAAGCACCATATCTCGGCCCTGGCGGTGGTAGATGCCAATGGAGCCTTGGCGGGGATTATTACCAAAGGCGACATCTTTCGGGCCTTTGTCTCCATCTCCGGAATTTATCAGGGGGCCCTGGCCATGGGCGTGGAATTGCCGGACGAGGCGGGTTACATTAAACAGGTCACCGATGTGATCCGGGCCCACGGCGGGCGGATCGCCAGTGTCATGACCCGCTACGAAGGAGCCCCCGAGGGCTTCAAGCACGTCTATATCCGGGCCAAACACATCAAAGACGAAAAAGACCTCCGGAAGGATCTGGAGAGCAAGCACAAAATACTCTACTTTTTCAACGAGAAAGTTGACTAGAAGGGATGTCGACTGGTTCCGCTCTCCCCTCAGGAAGAGCGGCTTTCCACTTTAGTCTTTTTTGCCCAAGCTTTTTTCTGACCACCGGCCACCTGGGTATTTGAGATTGCGGGGCGCAATGAGGGCTGCCTCGGGGGCTCCTCGACCGTCCTCATCTCGTCTTCCCATCCTGCGGCGGGCTGCAATCAATCTCGACAGGCCATTCACCCCAACTTTTTTCCAGCCCAGCCCGAAGAAATTTCGTCTTGTAGGGGCATAGCCTCTATTCCCATGGGATTAAGGGCATAGCCCGCAGTGCCCTCTCCGCTTTATCAGCAGAGGGCAATCGGAAAAAATTTTTCAGGTGAAAAGCAAAGGGTTGCTGGTTTTAATATCTTCCTGGAATCAGGCGCGCCAGATATTGGCACAATAACGGAAAAAGCGGCTCCTTCCTATGATTATAGCGAAACTCCATCTCCTTCAGATAGAGAGGGAATTTGTCCTTGGAGACGCCGTGATGTTTGATCAAGCGCTCTTTGGCGAAACTCCAAAAGCCCTCGATCCTATCGATATAGACCTTTCCGGAGGCAATGATTTTTTTTTGGTCCTGCCGGTAACCATAGAACATCAGAGAATCATAGATGTCGTACCGGTCCGTATAAACTATGGACCCGCATCTGACCTTCTTGACAGCCAGATTCAAGACCATCTCCGCCCGGAGGTTTCTCAGCCCCTCCACTTGGACCAGACCGTCACGCTCCAGGATGCCGAACACTTCCACCTTGCCGGCGGCTTCCCGGCCTCGTGCCTGGGGTTTCCGGCCACCATAGGCCTCAGGCGCTTCCCCCTCCCTCACCAACAATTCGCCTTGCTGAGCTACAATAGCTCGGCGCAGCACAGTGACCGCCTTATGCACTGTGGGATAACTCAAACCCACTTGCTGGGCGATCTTGTGGGGCGAGAGTTCCTGTTCAAAGTAACGCACCACCCGCAGCCAATCCCGGTAGGGGATGTGCAAGAGATTGAGCCACCGACCTGTGAAGTCGTGAAAATCATAGTAACACCGCTTACAACGGAAGGTTTTGTCCTTTAATTTATAGAGTTCATAACTGCCGCAGCGAATGCAGCGCCGACGGTAATTTTTCCAACATAAGTTTGTAAGAAATTTTTTGGCCGATTCCTCAGATTTAATAAGGCGTTCAAACGATTTTGGTGGCATTTCCTTGCCTTATTTTTGTGGAAGGGGCTTGACTAATTAAAATATGATATCAATATATTATATATAATAGAATAATTTTTTTGGTTCAGCAAATTAATTAGTTATTACGGGCTATTGCGCCAATTTTAGTGGCAGTTTATTTACAAGTTCATTAGTTATTTTTGGCAATCCCTTAAAAATATTAAGGTAAACCGCTCTATCAGCCGATTCATTACACAGTTGTTTTGTCCTCATCAGAAAGGCTTATTTAGTGGATCTCTTCCCTCTGCTGAAACCATAGGGGATTCTATTTTCCTCCCATGCCTCCGGGT
This sequence comes from Syntrophobacterales bacterium, assembly GCA_023229795.1. Lineage (GTDB taxonomy): Bacteria > Desulfobacterota > Desulfobaccia > Desulfobaccales > 0-14-0-80-60-11 > 0-14-0-80-60-11. The sequence continues at coordinate 8,794 of JALNYP010000026.1, read as the reverse complement.
GCCGGAGAAATGGGGGTTAAGGATTTTCTCCCCTATTGAAGCTTGGGATCAGACGGGAACAGATGAACTGTCAGGCATATGGGGTTACCGTGGCAGATCAGCAGCACCCCGATGCGAAGCGTCCGCGAGGCTCTGATATCCAGTGGTCACGGACCTTGATTTATTTCCCTATCGTCCATACCCAGGCCGATATGGGTAATCTCGGCGAACAGGTCACCCGGGCCACCCTGAGGCAGGCCGGTCAGCGGGGCCTACAGCGTAAACTCAAGGCCATTGATCAGGTCTGGACCAGTATCGAGACGGCGCTGAAGCATCTGAACCTTCCCTATGACCAGGTTCGTCTCTATCAGGACGGCTTGCCCGTGTGCGGCCGGGAGGCCGAATTGGTCCGGGACCTGGCTCAAGAGGGCAGTCGCAACCACCTCCTCCTCCAGCGTTTGATGTCTCGGGGTGCCGCCCTCATGGGCACCGAATCGGGGGACCTCCTTCGGCAGGAATATGACTTGGCCCGGCAACATCTCACGGCCTCTGGCGGCCTGCGGCCGGCGGCCGCCACGGCCCGCCAACGGGCCTTGAGTGCGGCCCTGCTCGTCCAGCGCGATCAGTTTATCGCCCACCGGATCAACGACACCCTGAAAACAGGTGAAACCGGCATCCTTTTTTTGGGCCTGCTGCACTCCGTCGAAAAATATCTGGATCGGGATATTCAAGTAATCTTCCCCCTGCCACGGCCCCGCCTATGAGAGGAAAGGCATGAAGCACCACGGAGACCACGTACTCATCGTCGATGATGACCAGGATATCTGTATGCTGTTGTCCATCCTCATGAAAAAAGAGGGTTTCACCTGTCACATCGCCCATGATGGCGAAACCGCCCTGAAAATGGTCCAAAGCCAGATGCCCGACGTTCTTCTCCTAGACCTCAAAATGCCGGGCATGGACGGCATGGAGGTCCTGCAGGAAATCAAGAAAATGGATAGTGATCTCCCGGTGGTCCTCATCACCGGACACGCCGATATTGCCGGATCGGTGGCCGCCATCAAGGCCGGGGCTTACGATTATCTGGCCAAACCCTTTGAACACCGCAACGTGGTCCGGGTAGTGCGCCGGGCCCTGGACCTGCGCAAAAGCCGGTGCCGCCGGGACTTCAAACAGATCTCCGCCGATGACGACCTCAGGGTCAAGATGGGACCCAGCGACGCCATCAGCCGCATCATCTGCGAAGTTAACCGGGTGGCTCAATCCAACTTCAGCGTGGTCATCCAGGGTGAGACCGGCGCCGGCAAGGAACTGATAGCCCGGGCTATCCACCAACGGAGTGAGCGCGGCCAGGGCGCCTTTATCCCGGTGGATTGCGGAGCTATCCCTGAGACCCTCATCGAAAGTGAGCTCTTCGGTTACCAAAAAGGGGCCTTTACCGGAGCCGAGGCCCCGAAAATGGGCAAAATCGAAGCCGCCAAGGGGGGGACCCTCTTTCTGGATGAAATCTCCAACTTCCCTGCCAACGCCCAGCCTAAGCTCCTGCGCGCCCTCCAAGACAAAATGATCTGCCGACTGGGAGCCACCAGCCCGGTCCCGATTGATGTCCGTCTCCTGGCGGCCACCAACCAGGAACTCCATACCCTGGTGACCGCCGGTTTGATGCGCCAGGACCTCTATTTCCGGCTCAATGAATTCTCCATCACGGTGCCCCCGCTACGGGAACGGAAAGAAGACATTCCTTACCTGGCCAAACGCTTCCTGGACATTACTAACCGGGAACTGAAGAAAAAAGTCAAAAATTTTTCCGAAGGGGCTCTGGAACTGTTGTTCTCCTATACCTGGCCGGGCAATGTCAGACAGCTCCGTTCGGCGATCCGGCGGGCCGTCCTCCTGGCGGAGGACCTGATTACCGAAAAACATCTGGAAATCAAACGAGTTTCGGTGCCGGGGCTGGCCTTTACCCCCCGGGTCCAGGGTATGCCCTGGCAGGAAATGCCCTTAAAGGAGATCGTGCGCCTCAGTGTTGACTCGGTGGAGCGCGAGATCCTGATCCAGGCGCTCAAATTCACCCGGGGCAATAAGGCCAAGGCTGCCCGGTTGCTCCACATCGATTACAAGACCATTCACACCAAGGTTAAGCAGTTCGGTATCGGCATTCTAGGAGGGGATTATGACAAAACCAAAGGATAAAGGCGGGGAGGCAGGATTTGGTTTCGGAGGCATCTTCAAGGGCCTGGCCGATCTAGTGGACAAATTGGGGGATCTGGCCGAAAGAGGCGAGGAACTCTCCAAATCCGGCGAAATTCGGGGTGAAGGCAAGGAAATCAAAGGCATGTATGGTTTTACGGTGAAGGTGGGCCTGGGGGAGAAAGGCGACAAAGGCATTAAGGTGGAGCCCTTCGGCAACGTTCGCCAAGACCGGGAAACCGGGGAAACCGTGGTCCAGGAAATCCGGGAACCGGTGGTGGATCTCTTCGAGGAAAAAGACCACACGCTGGTGGTGGTGGAACTGCCCGGAGTCAGCGTCGAGGATGTGCGCCTCGACGTCAAGGACGATCTTCTCACCTTGTCTGCCGCCAAAGGCGACAAGAAGTATCGCAAAGAGATCCTCCTGCCCCATAGCTACCCCCGGGAAAAGATGCAGGTGTCCTGCAACAACGGCATCTTAGAGATCAAGTGTCTCAAATAACCCATCCATCGAGAGAAGAGGACAAGGCTTAAATAAATGAAAGAATCGGAAAACATTACCCTCAAGCTAAAAGTTACCGAGGGACTGAGCAAAGACGTTGGCCGGGCTTTCGTGCGCATGGGGCCGGAAGACCTGGAGAAGTTGCAGGTCGCCATCGGGGACATCGTCGAGGTTGAGGGTAAGAAGAAGACGGTGTGTAAGGCCATGCCGGCCTACAAAGAACTGCGGGGCCAGTCCCGGGTCCAGCTGGATGGTCTGAGCCGCGAGAACGCCGGGGCCGGCATCGATGAAATGGTCAAGGTCCGAAAAATCACCTGCCGGGGCGCCGACCGGGTAGTGCTCACTCCCAAGAATATCACCCCCCAGGAGCGAGACCTGAAATACATCGGCAGCCTCCTGGACGGCCTGCCCGTGGTGGCGGGAGACCGCATCCGGGCTACCCTTTTCGGTTCCCGCTGGGCCGATTTCAAGGTGGAGAGCGTCTCTCCCAAGGGCCCGGTCCTCATTAACCCCACCACCAGCCTGGTAATCGGCAAGGCCCAGACCGAAGAGGGCCGTCGCCCGGCTTCGTCCGTATCCTATGAGGATATCGGCGGCCTGAAGTCTCAGCTTCACCGCATCCGGGAAATGATCGAACTCCCTCTGCGCTACCCCGAACTCTTCGAACGGTTGGGCATCGACGCCCCCAAAGGGGTGCTGCTGCATGGCCCTCCAGGCTGCGGTAAGACCCTCATCGCCCGGACCATCGCCCAGGAGACCGAGGCAAACTTCTTTTCGGTGAGTGGCCCCGAAGTCGTGCACAAGTTCTATGGCGAATCCGAGGCCCACCTGCGCAAGATCTTCGAGGAAGCCTCCCGCAAGGGTCCCAGCATCATCTTTATGGATGAGCTGGACGCCATCGCCCCCCGGCGGGAGCAGGTGGTGGGCGATGTCGAGAAACGGGTGGTGGCTCAGCTCCTGGCCTTGATGGACGGCCTCACCAAGCGCCAGAATGTCATTGTCATCGCGGCCACCAACATCCCCAACGCCCTGGACCCGGCCCTGCGCCGGCCGGGCCGCTTCGACCGCGAGATTGCCATTCCCATCCCCGATCGCCGCGGCCGCCAGGAAATCCTGGAGATCCACAGCCGGGGCATGCCTCTGGCCAAAGACGTTGACCTCGAGCATCTGGCCGAAATTACCCACGGCTTTGTGGGCGCCGACCTCGAGGCCTTGTGCCGGGAGGCGGCCATGATCTGCCTGCGGCGCCTCATGCCGGATATTGATTTTGCCTTGACGAATATTCCCTATGACCAGCTCGCCAAGCTCGAGGTCTACAATGACGACTTCCTGGGGGCCTTGCGGGAGGTGGACGCCTCGGCCATTCGGGAGGTCTTCGTCGAGGTGCCGGATGTGCGCTGGCAGGACGTAGGCGGGCTCAGCGGCGTCAAGGAGCGCCTCAAAGAGGCCGTGGAGTGGCCCCTGAAATATGCCCATCTCTTCAAGGAAGCCGGCATCAAGCCCCCCAAGGGCATTCTCCTGGCCGGCTCTCCCGGCTGCGGCAAGACCCTGTTGGCCAAGGCCATTGCCACGGAGAGCCAGGTGAACTTCATCTCGGTCAAGGGACCGGCGCTGTTGTCCAAGTATGTGGGCGAATCCGAGCGCGGCGTCCGGGAGGTCTTTAAGAAGGCCCGTCAAGCTGCGCCGTGTATCATCTTCTTGGATGAGATCGATTCCCTGTTGCCCAGCCGGGGCGCCGGGTCCTCCGATTCCCATGTCACCGAACGGGTCCTCAGCCAATTCCTGGCCGAACTCGACGGCATCGAAGAACTGAAGGGCGTCCTGGTCCTGGGGGCCACCAACCGCGTGGACATCATGGACCCCGCGGTCCTCCGGCCGGGACGGTTCGATGATATCGTGGAAATCCCCTTGACCACCGCTGAAGACCGCCGGGAAATCTTCCAGGTCCATCTGCGCAGCAAACCCCTGGCGCCAGGGATCGATCCCGCGGACCTGGCTCAAAAGACCGAAGGGTTCAGCGGCGCCGAAATCGCCGGGGTATGCAACCGGGCCGCGCTCGCCGCGGTTCGCCGCTCCGTCGCCACCAAGGGAGCCAAGAAGGCCAAAGTGCTCATCACCGCCGAGGATTTGGAGGCGGCTATTGTGTCGGTGCCCCAGGGCTGAAAGCGGCCTTAGGCCGGTTTTAGCTTCAGAAAGGGCCGGGTTGCCTGCCCCATGGCCGGATGGGCCGCCAGGCAACCCGGCCCCCAACCTGGAGGATAGTTGGGATCGTGCTCGGTAAACATGATCATTGCTGCCTAGAGAATATTTTTATGGAACCACCTGAAACCGTCCATGGGCTTTACCTCTACTGCCTGGCCCGGTCCGATTGTCTGGAAAGCGTGGAAGTCGCCGGATTAAACGGGCATCAGCCGCCCCTGCTAACCCGGATCGGCGAGATCGCCGCCATCTGGACCCCGGTGCTCTTGGCCGAGTTCTGCGGCCCGGACGCGGCCTCACGCCTCCAAGACCTGGCCTGGGTGGGGCCGCGGGCCTGCCGTCATGAGGCCGTGGTGGAAAGCGTGATGCGCCAGTCTCCGGTGTTGCCGCTCCGGTTCGGTACCATTTTTTCCTCCTGGGGTCGATTGGAGGGGGTGTTGCTCGCCCATCACGTTGCCATCGCCCGGTTTCTGGCCCGGGTGGCGGGCCAGGAAGAATGGGCCGTTAAGGGCCTCCTGGATCGCCCCATGGCCAAACAAGAGTTTTACTCCCGAAAACTGGCGGTTGAGGGCAAACACCTGGCCTCGCTGTCGCCGGGCCGTCGTTATTTCCTGGAAAGCCGTCTTCGGAGGGAGGCCGAGGAGGAACTTGGCCATTGGCTGAGCACCATCTGCCGCAAACTGGCTCGAGATCTCCGGGATTTTGGCGCTGATCTCCGGGAACGCCAAGTGCGTCCGGTGACCGGAGAGAGCCAATATCAGGAGATGATCTTCAATTGGGCCTTCATGATTCCCAAAGCGGCCGTTCCGGACTTTCAGGCCCGGATTGAAGCGGCCGGGGCCCGGCTGGCCAGAACCGGCATAGTCCTGGATTGCAGCGGCCCGTGGCCTCCATACAGCTTCTCCCCTGCCCTGACCACGGAGGCTGTCCCATGAGCTGTCTGCTTTACTGTATCGGTCGCCGCGGGGAGGCGGTCGAGCCGGAGCCGCCGCCGGGCGTGGGTCGCCAGCCCGTCTTCCTTATAACCCGGGGAGACTTGAGCGCCGCGGTGTCCCGCACCGAGGCCGTCTCCCAAACGCCGGATCTCTCCGATGTCAGGGCCCATGGCCGCGTGGTAGCCTTTTTCCATCGACAGCGTACCGTGATACCCATGCGTTATGGTTGCCTCCTGGAAGACGAATCCCGGGTGGCCCGGGTGCTCGAAGACCAAGGTCCGGCCTATGACGCCCTGCTCCAAGAATTGTCAGGTTGCGTCGAGATGGGCATTCGCATCGTGGTGCCCGAAAAGTCGCCCGAACCGGAGATAAGCCGCTGCCTGGAACCGGCTCCGGAGGTGACGTCCCGGGCCGCGCTATCCGGGGCCGCCTACCTCCTGAACCGCCGCGCCCATTACGCCGCCGTGGACGGGGGAACCGAAGTCCAGCAGAGGCTGGCTGAGCAATGTCTCACCCATTTCACCAAGCTATTCGTGAAATCTAAAATTGAAGGACCCGTCTCCCACTTGCCCTTGCTGTCCCTCTATTTTCTCGTCCCCGCAAGTCTGGTGGAGTCCTTTAAACAGGCCTTCCGGCGTCTTGGATGCCTCCGGGAGGCCAGACTGCTCCTCAGCGGTCCTTGGCCCCCTTATAACTTCGTTACGAAGGGCCTTCTCTGAGGACTCAAGGCATAGTCTTCGGGGATCGACCATTCTTCCGCCTTGGCAAAACCGGGGCCAGTCATTCTCCCGGTCCGCCAAAGCCCAGGCCATGACAGAGGCGATATGGAAAAGGCTCCAGCTATAGATCCCCAGGCTTCCCAGCGTTACCAGAAACTCTATGAGATGTTGCTGGAAGCTATCCCTTCCTCCGTGCTGCTCATTGATCGAGATCTGCGCATTGTCTCAGTAAATCGCAACTTTCTTGAGAAGAACCAGCGTTTTCTCGATGATACCATCGGCAGGCGCCTGGATCAGGTCTTCCCTTCCATCATTCTGGATCACGTCAACATCACGGGGCGGATCCACCAGGCTTTTGCCAATAACCGTCCCACTCTGGGGGAACGCCTGACCTATCGGGCCCCCGGCATCCCTTTAAGGATTTATTACTACCGCATCCTGCCATTCTCCTGGGGGGGAGTGGTGGAGCAGGTGATGCTGCTCATGGATGATGTCACCGAGCAGGTACGGTTGAGCGAAGAGGTCCGCCGGGTGGAACGCCATTTGGCCAGCGTCGTGGAAAGCGCCCGGGATCTCGTGCTCTCCACCGACAACGAGGGCCGCATCCTGACCTGGAATGCCGCGGCGGAAACGCTCTCCGGGTTCGCGTTCTCCGAAGTGCGAGGCCAGGCGTTTTACGACCTCTGCGCCGAAGAACACCGGGCCGAAGTGGAGCGGGTCTTTTCCAGCCTGATGCTGGGCAAGGACTCCCAGATGGCCGAATGGAACCTCATGACCAAACCGGGCGAATCCCTTCAGGTCTCCTGGGTCTGTTCCCCTATGAAAGACCATCTCTCCAAGACCATCGGCATGGTGGCGGTGGGGCGGGACTTGACCGAACGCCGTAAGTTTGAGGCCCAGTTGCTCCAGTCCCAAAAACTCGCCGCCCTGGGAGTGATGGCGGGAGGCATTGCGCATGAAATTCGTAATCCCTTGGCGGTGTGCTCCAGTGCCGCTCAGTTTATCCTGGAGGGTAATCTCGAGCCTCAGATGCAGCAAGAGTGCGCCCTTAAGATCCATACCGGCATCCAGCGGGCCTCCTTGATTATCGAAAATCTTCTGCGCTTCGCTCGCCCCTCTACCACCACTTCCATGGGTAAGGTGGATCTGGTGGCGCTCCTCCATCAGACCCTGTCCCTGGTCGCCAATCAGGCCATGATTCAAAACATCGAGATCAAGTCTGATCTTCCTTCTCCGCCGGTGTGGATCAGGGGCATGGAAGGACTTCTCCCCCAGGCCTTCTTGAATCTCTTCCTCAATGCCATTAATGCCATGCCGGGGGGAGGAGTGCTCACCGTGGCCGTGGACCACAGCGTGGAGGCTGTCAGCGTGCACATTTCCGACACCGGCCGGGGCATTCCCCAGGAAAATCTGGATAAACTCTTTGATCCCTTTTACACCACCGCGCCGGCGGGACAGGGGACCGGCCTGGGTCTGTCCATCTGTTATTCCATCATCAAACAACATTTCGGCACCATCGAAGTGGACAGTGTGGCGGCCCGGGGCAGCTCGTTCACCGTGAGTTTGCCTATCCTTTAACCACCATCCGGGGCAGATATGTCAGATTCCACTGGATTTATCCTCATCGTTGACGATGAACCCGACATGTGCTGGGCGTTGGAGCATATCCTCAGTAAATCCGGGTATGTCACCCACAAGGCCTTGACCGGCCAGGAGGCCTTGCACCTGATGCAAGCCCACCACTTCCGTTCAGTCTTCCTGGATGCCAAGCTCCAGGACATGGACGGCCTGGAACTGGCCCGCAGCCTGCGCCTCCAGGACCCCGACATCAAAATTATCATGGTCTCCGGCTATTTTTTCCGGGATGATCTGAGCATTCAGAAGGCCCTGTCCCAGGGCCTGATCCACGGCTTCATCAGCAAGCCCTTCCTCCAGGAAGAGATTCTTTTGGCCATCCAAAGATGAGGAATGAGATTCCCTACTCTGGAATCACTTCCATAGACCCGGTTCTTGAGAATCCGGAGGTCCCTGGGGTTCATGCAAAATTACCTTACTTTATCAACTAGTTATCTACTCAGTTTTCCTTCTTCTCTTGGCATGTTTCTTGGACTTTAGGGGGACGGCATGCCATCTCTCAAAAAATTTACCAAGGGAAGGAAGGAGGTTCATCATGGCTAAGGTTCAGAAATCTACCGATTCCTCTAGCCTGGCGGAAGTAGTCGATCGTATTTTGGACAAGGGAATCGTCATCGACGCCTGGGTCAAAGTCT
>JALNYP010000119.1 GCA_023229795.1 Syntrophobacterales bacterium | reverse complement strand
TGAGACAGCAAGACCGGAATATCGTGGAGTATGTCGTGGCGGCGATTCAAGCTCATCGGACCAGTCAACTTGCCCCTTCTCTCTTACCCGTGGCCACATTACTTGGAGAGGCGGCCTGAACGATTACAAAAAATCCATAGTGGTTCTTCAATAAATAGAAATAAAACAGGGCCCTTGCAGTCCTGCCATTGCCATCAAAAAAAGGATGGATATACACCAGGTAGAAGTGAATTATGGAAGCTTTGACGACCGGGTGAATAAAATCTTCGTCCGATTGAGTATTCACCCAGGTAACGAGGTTGTTCAAACATGGTTCGATGGTTTCGGCTGCCATGGGTTTGAAAATTACCGTATTAGTTTTGTCCCGAATAAAAACTTCATCATCTCTAAATTTCCCTGCATATTCCGGATCATCCAAAGTGCCTTGAGTGATGATTTGGTGAATCTTGAGGATAAGATTAAGATCGAATGCCGAATCTCGGTTTTCCAAAATGTAGGTCATGGCCAGGTGATTGTTTTTCGTCATTAATTCACTTTTATCTTTGGGGGTAAGGTTGCGGCGAACCAGTTCCTGGGCCCTTTTATGGGTGGTAAAGGCTCCTTCGATGATATTAGAGGCCCAGGCTTCCTCAATAATGGAATCAAAAATCAGCTCATTTTCAATATCCGGCTTAATATAACTATATAAAGAATCCCTCCCCCGGCTGTCGATCTGATGGAGTTTGGCTTGCAGGGGTTTGAGGTTGACGTACCAAAAATTGTCCCCCTTCTCGTCCCGCAGGTCAAGGACCTCCCCGCGAGCCTTTCTTTCTCTTTGTATTTCCTGCCAAACTTCAGAGAGATTCAATTCACCAGGAAGTCTGAAGCCGATCTCTATCCTATTGAGATAACGGTCCTGAAAGGATTTATACAAAGTAGCGTAACCCATTGATATACCTTTTAATATAGGTTTATTTTTGTATCAATTTCGTTTTAATTAGTTAACTTATTTGGTCAGGCCTTTCTTGCAGGGGTTGAGCCTGCCAAATTCTCGGGCAAGAGGCTATTTGGTTAATAGATTACTTGCTGATCATTTATTCAATATGGCATAACTAATTGAATATTAATATAAATAATTAGTTTATTCGTATCAATTTCATAATAATCGAAAAATTGATTTCGGTCAAATTATTTCTCTCTGGAAAGCTGGTTTGAATCAATATTCATTATGACAATCTTTCTTGACAGGGCTCATCTAGTGCTTATCATTTAACAATGATTACTTTAACTTAGCTTTAAATGTGGAGGTTTTACCCATAATGGCAGTGAGAATGGACAAATTAACCTATAAAGCCCAGGAGGCGCTTTCCGGCGCCCAGGAACTGGCCCGGCAGTTGGGGAATCCCCAGATCGAGCCGGCGCACCTGCTGCGCACTCTCCTGGCCCAGGAAGAGGGCCTGATTCGCCCCCTTCTGAAAAAGCTGGAAGTCGAACCCGGCAACGTGATCCAAGGGGTGGACGACCTCCTGACCCGCCTGCCCAAGGTGAGCGGCGAGGCCCAGGTCTATATTGCCCCCGGTTTGAATAAGGCGCTGGATGATGCCTTTAAACAGGCCGGCCAGATGAAGGATGATTACATCTCTACCGAGCACCTGTTTTGGGCCTTGGCCGCAGACAAGGCCAGCGACGCGGGCCGGCTGCTGAAGGCCCAGGGGCTCACCCCCGAGGCCATCCTCAAGGCCCTGGCCGATTTGCGGGGCTCCCAGCGCATCACCGACCAGGCCCCGGAAGAAAAATTCCAAGCTCTGGAGAAATACGGCCGGGATTTGACCGAAATGGCCCGGAACGGCAAGCTGGACCCGGTGATCGGCCGGGACAGCGAGATCCGGCGGATCGTGCAGGTGCTCTCCCGGCGCACCAAGAACAACCCGGTGCTCATCGGCGAGGCCGGGGTGGGCAAGACCGCTATCGTGGAAGGCCTGGCCCAGCGCATCGTTAACGGCGACGTGCCGGAGAGCCTGAAAAACAAGCGGCTGGTGGCCCTGGACCTGGGGGGCCTCATTGCCGGCGCCAAGTTCCGGGGGGAGTTCGAAGACCGCCTCAAGGCGGTGCTCAAGGAAGTCACCGAATCCGACGGCCAGATCATCATGTTCATCGATGAGCTGCACACCCTGGTGGGCGCGGGCGCGGCGGAGGGGGCCATAGACGCCTCCAACATGCTGAAGCCGGCCCTGGCCCGAGGCGAGCTGCGCTGCGTGGGCGCCACCACCATCAACGAGTACCGCAAGTATATTGAGAAAGACGCGGCTCTGGAGCGCCGTTTCCAACCCATCATGGTGGTGGAACCCTCGGTGGAGGACACCATCGCCATCCTGAGGGGCCTGAAGGAAAAATACGAGGTGCACCACGGGGTGCGCATTAAGGACAGCGCCATCGTGGCCGCGGCCACGCTCTCCCATCGCTACATCACCGACCGGAACCTGCCGGATAAGGCCGTGGACCTCATCGACGAAGCCGCGTCCAAACTGCGCATGGAGATCGATTCCCGCCCCGCGGAGATTGACGAAGTGGAGCGGAGGATCACCCAAGAGGAAATCGAGCGGGAGGCCCTGCGCAAGGAGCAGGACCCGGCCTCCAAGGAGCGCCTGGAAAAAATCGAGAAGAGCCTGGCCGAACTTAAGGAGAAGAGCGCCGGGCTCAAGGCCCGCTGGCAGCAGGAAAAGGACGTCATCACCAAGATCCAGGCCACCAAGGAGCAGATCGAGAAGGCCAAGACCGACGCGGTCCACGCCGAACGCATCGGCGATCTGGCCCGGGCCGCGGAACTGACCTACGGCACCCTGCTCAACCTGCAGAAGGAGTTGGAGGAGGAAAATAAGCGGCTGGTGGAGATGCAGGCCGAGGGGGCCATGCTCAAGGAAGAGGTGGACGCCGAAGACGTGGCCGAAGTGGTGGCCAAGTGGTCCGGAGTGCCGGTGACCCGGATGCTGGAAGGCGAGAAGCAGAAACTCCTGCACATGGAAGAACGAATCGCCAAGCGAGTCGTGGGCCAGGCAGAGGCGGTCCAAGCCGTGTCCAACGCGGTGCGACGGGCCCGCTCCGGCTTGCAGGACCCCAACCGGCCCCTGGGCTCCTTCATCTTCCTGGGGCCCACCGGGGTCGGCAAAACCGAGTTGGCCCGGGCCCTGGCCGAATTCCTGTTCGATTCGGAAGCGGCCATGATCCGCCTGGACATGAGCGAATATATGGAGAAGCATACGGTCTCCCGCCTCATCGGGGCCCCGCCGGGCTACGTGGGCTACGAGGAGGGCGGCCAACTCACCGAGGCGGTGCGCCGCCGGCCCTACTCCGTGGTCCTGTTCGACGAAGTGGAGAAGGCCCACCCGGAGGTGTTCAACTCGCTCCTCCAAATCCTGGACGACGGCCGCCTCACCGACGGCCACGGCCGCACCGTGGATTTTAAGAACACCATCGTCATCATGACCTCGAATATCGGCAGCCAGTACATCGCCGAGGTCACCGACGAAAAGATCATGCGGGAGCGGGTCATGGAGGCGCTGCGGCTGCACTTCAAGCCGGAGTTCCTCAACCGGGTGGACGACATCCTCATCTTCCACCGGCTCACTAAGGAGCAGCTGCGCCTGATCGTCACCCTGCAGATCGTGCGACTGGCGAAACTCCTGGAAGAACGCCAGCTGACCCTGGAACTCAGCGACAAGGCCCGGGACTTCCTGGCCGACGCGGGCTACGACCCGGTCTATGGGGCCAGACCCCTGCGCCGGGCCATCCAGCACTACTTGCAGGATAAACTGGCGCCGATGCTGCTGGCCGGGGAATTCAAGGAGGGCGACACCATCAAGGTGGACGCGGATGATGCCGGGTTGACCTTCCAGCGGGAAGAGCCGCTGAAGGCCGTGGCGATCTGAGATTTGGGGAGGGGGCCAGGGGCCGACGGCCCCTGCCGCCCTCCCCAAACCCCTCCCCCAACCCCTTAAAGGAGGGGCGACCCGTCGGGTCGCCCCTCAACTTTGATGGGAGGGACATGAGGGGCAAAGGAAGGTGCGGGCCGGTAGGCGGACGAAGGGATGATGCTCAGATGACTTCGCAGGTTACGAAATACTTGGCCTTTTTTTTGGCGGTCTGCTGGCTGGCGGCCTGGGGACCGGCATACGCGCAGAAAGAGGATTATAGTGATCTCTGCCGCGAATTGGCGGAGGCCGGGTTCCAGACCGTCGATTCAGGGGTGGCCTATGGGGTGCCGTTCGTTACGATCAGAATCCCCCTGGGCTTTTCCATTACTTCCTTGTGCCACCGTATCCCCAGCTTCAGCAATGAATTCAACCGCTGCCGGAACCGGATCGGCTTTTTTAACGCCCTGAACCCGAATTACCTCAAGACCCCAACCGCTGAACCCAATTCCATCGCCGCCGACATCCTGAAAATTCCCCTGGATTTACGCCGAGTGCCGGAGATTTTCCCGGCCTATGATGAACCCCTGGCGGACTATAAGCAATACCTCCTGGTGGACATCGGCAAGGGCTTCCTGGCCCTCTACGAGCAGGGCGAGCTGGCGCGGGTATTCCCCATCTCCTCGGGAGCGCCGGGGGATGTGACGCCGCTGATGGACTTTAAGGTGGAAGGCAAGGATGAGAACCACTGGTCCAGCATCTATGAGACTTGGATGCCCTGGGCCCTGCACGTTAAAGGGCCGTATTACATCCATGGCGGGGTGCTGCCCGGCGAACGCGACTCGGCCGGCTGCATCCGTCTGCCTATCCACAATGCGGAACAGTTGTTTAAGTTGGTGGAGGTAGGCACTCCAGGCCGCATCATTGATACCCCTGAAGTCCAGAGAGAAATCTACCCGGCGCAGTTCTGCCGCTGAGTTTCCCAAGCCCCATAGTAGGGGCGACCCGCTGGGTCGCCCTTTCATTGAGGACCAACGTAGGGTGCGCACTGCGCACCATCGCCTTATCGCCAGGTTTTTACCAACCGCAGGTGGATATCCACGGCGGGGGCGCTGTGGGTCAGGGCGCCCATGGAGATGGCGTTGACGCCGGTGGCGGCCACCCGGGGCAGGCGCTCTTTGGTCATGGAGCCCGAGGCCTCCAGCCAGGCCCGGCCCCGGGTCAGGTCCACGGCCTGCTTCAGGGTGGCGTCGTCCATATTGTCCAACAGGATAAGGTCGGCGCCGGCGGCTAGGGCTTCTTCCAGTCCCGGCAAATCCGCTACTTCCACTTCGATCTTCAGAAGATAGTGGCCCCTGGCTTTGGCCTGCCGCACCGCCGCGGTAATGGAGCCCGCCGCGGCGATGTGATTGTTCTTGATGAGCAGCCCGTCATAGAGCCCCAGGCGATGGTTGCGGCCGCCGCCCATCCGCACCGCGTATTTCTCCAGGACCCGCCAGCCCGGCGCGGTCTTGCGGGTGTCCACCAGGACCGTCGTGGCGCGGGCGAGTTGAGCCGCCATGTCGCGGGTAAAGGTGGCGATGCCGGAGAGGCGCTGGAGGAAATTGAGGGCCGTGCGTTCGCCGGTGAGGATCGAGGCCACCGGCCCGGTGATCACTGCCAGGACCTGGCCGGCGTCCACTTCCCGGCCGTCGGCCACCTGGGGGGCAAAGGTCAGGGCCGGGTCCAGCCGGGCCAAGACCCGGGCCGCCACCATAAGCCCCGCCACCACCAGGGTCTGTTTGGCGCGAATCTGGGCCTCGCCCTGCAACTCCGGGGGGATCAAGGCCTGGGTGGTGACGTCCCCGGACCCCAGGTCCTCTTCCAGGGCCAGGTCGATGAGGCGGTCTAGGTGCGGAGAATAAGGAAGGTCGGCCATCAGTCAAAGTCCTCGGTCCATTGGATGATGCAGCAATCCTCTGAAATCTCGGTTTCGTTCTTGATGCGGTTTTGCAGGCAGTCGGCGTCGCATTCCTGACGGTCTGCGTCCCAATAAGGGCAGCGGTCGTAGATGCAGTGGCCCATGCCGGGCATGGGGCAGATGGGGGCGGTGTAGTCTCGCATCATTGGTTCCAGGCTTTGGATGATGGTGGGCCGTGCCCACCCTACGTGACTTCAACCTATTGATTGCGGCCTGCCATTACTCCGCCATCCACATCCCAGATGGCCCCGGTGACCCAACCCGCCTCATCCGACAGCAGGAAATCGATCACCGCGGCCACGTCATCGACCCGGCCCACCCGGCCGATGGGGTGGAAGGAGTTGAAACCCGCCAGGGTCTCCTCAATTTTGTCGGGAGCGATGAACTCGCCGTAAATGGGGGTGACCACCACCGCGGGGGAGACGGCATTGACGCGGATATGATAGTCGGCCAGCTCCATGGCCAGATGCTGAGTCAGGGCATGGAGACCGGCCTTGGCCATGGAATAGGCTGAGGACGGCGTGGCCTTGATGGCTTGTTTGGCCCACATGGAGCCGATATTGACGATGGCGCCGCCGCCGTGGCGCTTCATGTTGTCCGCGACGGCCTGAGTGATAAAGAAGAGGCTCCGGTTGAGGTCCAGGTATTTGTCGTAGTCCGCCCGGGTGTGTTCCAGAAATGGGGTGGGTTTGAAGACCCCGGCGGTGTTGACCAGGTACTTGAGGTGACGTTTTTCTTGCCTCACCCGGGCTACGAAGGCCTCGACCTGAGACTCATCGTAGAGATCGACCGCGGCGGTTTGGACCGGGCCGTCGGCTTCCAGTTCGGCTTTGGCCTCGGCCAGGCGAGCCGCATGGCGGGCCACCAGAAGGACTTCCCCGCCCCGGCGCAGGAGCCGCCTGGCGGTCTGCTTGCCCATGCCGCTGGAACCGCCGACGATGAGGGCCAAAAATGCAGGTGGCGCGGTCATGGCATTAATCTCCTTGTTGCCAGCGTTCCGGGCGACCCGGCGGGTCGCCCCTACCTGGATTTATCCCAGACATCGCCGTTTGCCCGGAGGCAGTAGCCCAGGCCGGGGATGCGGAAGGTATAGGCGACCACTATTTTCCCCAGGCTTTGGATGATGGTGGGCCGTGCCGACCCTACTATAAGCACAGGCGAGACGCCCGTGCCACCGGAGTTTTTAGGGGCGCCGGTTGTTTCCACTGGTCCTAAATTCTATCAAATCCTTAAAGCATTCCCTCTTATTCGATTCTATCTTTTTTTGCTATGTTATGTCGTGCGCAAAGGATTTGAATATTTTCTGCTACAAGAGAGGACCCACCTTTAGAATAAGGAATGATGTGGTCAAAATGTAGATTATCTTGACTACCACATTGAACGCATTTTCCTTTATCACGCTTCCATACTTCCAATTTAACTGAAGTCGGAATTAAACGATTATGCTCAATTGTTTTTAGATTATTAAGATTAGGGACTATGGGCTCGTCTATTAATTCAAGTTTAAATTTAAATACCTTCCTTTTATTACCAGCTTCCCGCCAGGCGTCAATAAGGCTAAATAAACCGTTATAAACCCAGATACCAGGTTTTATCTTTTCATAAACTTTAACTATTTCTGCTTCCCGCTTTCCTTCTTTACAGAGGCGGGCAGAATTAAAGAACAACCCATTTTGCGTTAACCCACCCCCGGGATTTCTTTCCGGTTGATCGATCAGCTTAGGCTTTGGGCCATCCTTAGAGGATGGGATATCGTGTCCTTCATATATTAAGATATTTCCGTTTTCTTCTATTCGGTCGGCATAGGGAGCGCCCTGTCTTAAGCTCATTAAAATTACACTGAAGCCGCCCTTCAGTCGAAAATTCATGCCTCTCTGGAGGTTTACACCCTCCTCCTGGCACATATCTAAATAAGAAATTACATCTCCAGGATTAAATGTCATCCGTTTTGATCGCGAAAGCCGGGGCCGCAGGTCCCAGCTTACCTTCTTATGCGGGGGTTGGGAGGGGAGTTTGAGGGGAGGGCGGGGGAATTATTTCCCCC
>JALNYP010000118.1:326-8025 GCA_023229795.1 Syntrophobacterales bacterium | reverse complement strand
CTTTTTTCCTGGCTGATCTCAGTAACTTTAAGTTCCGGCTGGCCGGCATGATCCACCCACTGTTGGAAGAACCGGGAAAGATCTTGGTGGGCAATGCGCTCAAAGGAATTTCTCAGGTCATCCCACGAGGCGATGGTGAAGGAGTTGGTTTTAACAAAGTCTTTGATGGCCGCAAGAAATACCTGGTCCCCCAGCCTCTCTCGGAGCATATGGACCACCATTGCCCCTTTGCAGTAGCCGATGGCGCTGGATGAACGGCCGACTCGCTCGGTGAACCGCCCTAAGGGAAATTCCTGGCCGGGGCGCAGGTTGTTCTGAAAACAGGCCAGGACCCCGCGGCGGTATTGCCAATCCTCGCCTGGTGCCTCTGTTAAAGAGTGGTCAGCAAAATGGAGAGTCAAGCCTTCGCACCAGTTGCCCCGGTCATAATCCGGGGACACAGCCAAGCCTAACCACTGGTGGGCGATTTCGTGGTCCAGGTTGGTCTCTCCCAGGTCCGGCAGTTGCAACTCCTCCTGTCCCATGAGGACAAAGGTGGGCGCAGCTTCGGTCTCCGGCAGCAACCTTCCCACGATAGCCAGGCGCCGGAAAGGATACGGGCCAAATAGGCCTTCGTACCTCTTGAGAGCGAGCTTTAATCGCTCCAGGTAGCGAGGGGTCAGGTGTGCCTCCTCCGGGAAGAGATAGGTGCAAAGTTCGATATGGTTATATGAGTCCCGAGAGATTTCAAATCGGCGGGAGGCCACAAAACTAATGCCGCGCTGGTCATGTACGGGGTGCGGAAAGTCGAAGGCAAACTCTACGGAACCGTCTTTTTCGGTTTGGGTGATCCGGTCCGCTTCGGAGACGGCTACGTAGCCTTTCGGCAACGTCGCGCTGAGCCGAATATGGTAGAATCCGGCCAAGGAGGGATACCAATTATCCTGGAGAAGGATGCCGCGGTCATCTATTATGTTGTCTTCGGTAGTTTTCAGGTCCGCCTCATAGGTCAGGTGAACGGGGCCTTCGGCCTGCAACACGATCTCCTCCCCCGATTGGCGGCTCGCGACCTCTTTGCCGTTATGCGTCAGGCTCCTGATCTTGAACTCGCTCCGGTCAAGGGTCAGCTTCGTACCGCGGGGTGCCAGAATGGTAGCCCGGCCCAGAATTTTTCCGTGGGGAATATCAAAGGAAACGTGCAGGCGGTATTCCGGAAGCCGCTGAGGGGGCCGGATGGCTGCGTCAGCAGTCTCGGCTAACAGTTGCGCGCCGAGGATCAGCGCAAAACCGCTCAGAAAAACCGATCTGAATTTCCGTAGCTTGGCCATTGATGTAATCCACCATCAGAAAAAATAGCTTCTCCCTGCCTACCGCATGCAAAACCCCAGATAGGTTAAGGACCGCAGGGCTTGGCGACCTGCGGGGGACCAACCCCCATATCGCTCTTCCATCGGGGAGACCTTCGGCCTCTGCCTCCCTGGGCATTGATCATTCGACGCTCCACGAACATAATGAATGCACCTTTTTGCTCCGGTTTCAGGTGCTCCTGGAAGGCCAGACAGAACCGCAGCACCTCCGCTTCCAACTGCCCCTGGAGCGCGCTCACCTCTTTTACTTTTGCCTGCATGGCTGGCCAGGCGTCGGTTCCCTCTTTGGTTATCTCAAATAGTTCTCTTCTTTTTTGGGCCAATCCCTCCCGCAGTTCTCGGACCCGGCGGCGGTGCTCGGGAAGCAGGCTCTCCAAAGCTTGTTTTTGCCCCGGCTCCAAATTTAGGGACCCCCACATTTCCTGGAATAGCTTTTGAGGCGCCGACTCTCGCCAGAAACCCCGGGTCTGATAGCGCATGTAGACATAGGTGGCCAGCCCCCCGAGATTGAGCGCCAGGGAAAAGACCAGCAAGTAGATCCAGAAATTCCGCTTCATGTATTCCTCACTTGAGGAGGAATCAGGAGATTGGCGAGCACCCTCCAAAAATCCTCCGCCTCTGGCTATCGCGTCAACCAGCGGCCGTCCCGCAGGGTGAAAAAGGCATAAGGCCGCACCCAGCGGAGAAAGAGCAAGGCATAAAAAGAATAGATGACCCCGTAAACGAAGTCCGCATCACGCTCCTGCCGCAGGTAGTAAGAGGAGAGAAAAAAAGAGACCAGGGCCATGCCGCTCACAAATTTCACGATCAGGATAGGGCAGCAGAGAAACGACGCCAGCATCAGGGGGAGAAAGATGGCGGTGACAGGAAACTCCAACTCCCGGACCACAAAATCCAGGATAGGCAGCAACCGGTTTCGGGGCCGGTAGCGGGTGAACATGTAAGAGAGCTGGACCAGGGATTCCCGGAAGTTGCTGCGATCCCATCTGAGAAACATCCGGGACAGGCCCCGGTAGTGCTCGGGAACCGTGGTATAGACCACGGCGCTGCGCTGGTACACGGTGTCATAGCCCTGGCGTAGCACCAGGTTGGTGAAGGCCCGATCCTCGCCGATGGTGCAGCGCAGCCCCAAAAAGGTCTGTTGGCGCCATGCGTCCAGGATGGGCATAATGGCTTCCCGACGGTAGGCCGAAAGGGCCCCGGGGGTGCAAAACACAAAGCCGTACATGGACTGAGAGGCCCGCAGAAAATCAAAAGAGAGGACGAACCTGACCCACACCATGCGCGTCAGGAGGTTGGCGGTGCGATTGTAAACCTTGACGTTGCCGGCTACCGCCCCGATTTTGGGGCTTTGCCGCAGGGGAGCCAGAATTTGCTTGAGAGTATCGGGTTCGATGACGCTGTCCGAATCCACGGTGACGAAATACTCGCCCCGGCCCCGGAGAAAGCCGGCGTACAGGGCTTCCCGCTTGCCCCGGTTCTTGGGGAAGCGAATTGCCTGGATCAGGTGGGGGTAGTGCTGCCGGGCTCTTTGGATATAGTTCCAGGTGTCATCCCGAGAGCCGTCGTCGATGCAGATGATCTCCAGGCGGTCTTTGGGGTAGTCGGCGGCGGCCACCGAATAAAGGGCCTTTTCCACCATGGCCCCTTCATTGTAGGCCGGGATGAGCACCGTCACCCGAGGCGAAGGGCCTTCGGGCAAGGGGTAAGGCCGGTAGCGCCACCAGAGCACGGTGCGAATCGCTTGCATGGTGAGGAAGGCCAGGGCGTACACCGCCCCCAGAGCGGAGAGCAAAGAGGTATACGTGTTCCGCTGGAAGAGCCGCAGATAACCTTGGAAGAACCCCGAGTCCAGCGCGATAAACAGGGACGCCAGGAGAAATATGGGCACCGCAATTTTCAGCCAAAGGTCAAGATCGGCCAGGCGTCGGGGCCGAGAAACTTGTTGGGGTTTGGATAGTAATGCCAGGTGAGCGGGCATGACCTCTATCTCCTTTTTCTTACAAGAAATGGCAAAGCAGATTTCTCCGGCTCAATGAATGTGCCAGTCCTCGCCCACCGCCCAGGCCGGACGGCCATTGACATCCCGGAGTTTGACGACCGTGTCGCCCTTCTTGATTTCTGCGGCAATCATAGTGGGTTCCATGATTGTTACCCTTGAACCTCTTACTTCCACCTGATCCCCGGGCTTGATGCCGATAGGCAGCTTTTTGGCATAACTCGCCGGCTCCAGGATGACTAAAATCTTTTCCTGCGCGCTTCGCATGGTCAGGTTCAGACAATAATCGCGGCCGTTTCCCGAAAGCGCTTTGCCCAGGTTGATCACTTCACCGCGCACCGTCTCGACAGTACCGGTATTATAGAGGGTGCTGTAGTGAATGCGCCTCCCGCTCTGCGCCCAGGATGACGATGCCGTGAGCGTCAGGCTCAAAAGCCCGATAACCGCAAGTCCTAAGATGCCAGGTTTGTTCATGGCCGCCTTTCCTTTAATTTGTAATTCGAATAATCGGTTTCCTGCATATATAACAATCCAAAACCACAAATTCGGCGGTTGTTAAGTCAACTTTTTTTGGATACTTTATTTTTCTTGGACCATTTCCCCGCACCGCGCCTCAACGGCGTCAAGCAGAGAGGTCAAGGCGCGAGAAAAAGGGCTGGACTCCGGCGATTCGGCAAGAGGCAAGCCCAGGTCCCCGCCTTCCATGACGCGCAAATCAAAGGGCAGGCTGCCTAAAAAGGGAATCCCCTTAGCGGCCGCGGTTCTCTGGCCACCGCCCTGACGAAACAGGTGGATCTCGCCGCCGCAGTGCGGGCAAATGAGGCCGCTCATATTTTCCACCAGCCCCAGGACCGCAAGGTTGACGTGCCGGCAAAAATTGATGGCTTTGCGTACATCCGCCAGGGCCACTTCCTGGGGCGTGGTGACAATGACGGCCCGGGCGTCGGCGATGACCTGGGCCACGCTTAGGGGTTCATCGCCTGTTCCCGGGGGGGAATCGATGATCAAGAAATCCAGCCGGCCCCATTCAACCTCGCCCAGAAACTGGCGGATGGCCTTATGCTTCATAGGCCCGCGCCAGATGACCGGCGCATCCCGGTCGGCGAGAAGCCCTTCGATGGAGACGACCTTCAAGTTGTCCCGGCTGGACTGGGGTTGGATGCCGCCTTCGGGGCCCATGTGGAGTCTGCCCTTGAGCCCCAGCATGTGGGGGATGTCCGGGCCATGCAGGTCCACGTCCAGCAGGCCGACCTGGTATCCTCGCCTGGCTAATCCCAGGGCCAGGTAGGTGGCCACCGTGCTTTTGCCCACCCCTCCCTTACCGCTCATCACCAGGAGCTTGTGCCTGATCCTCTCCAGCCGCTCTTTGGCCTTGAGTTCGGCTTCCCAAACATCGGCTAGCGTCTCGGGGTTGCCCCGACCGCATGGCCCCGGCTTTTCATCGTTAACCACCTGTCCGGCTCCTATCGTTCTAAAACGGCTCCTCAAGTGGGCGCAGATTGCAAGCAGGGCCGGCTGCCATCCTGGCCGACCCTGACGCCGCGCCTATTTCCTTGGTTGATAGCCCGATTACCGTCGGCCCTGGCCGGCCCAGGCCGGCACCCCGGCTGCATCCCGCAGCTTCAGGACCTTCTCGCCTTTTTTCACTTCCCCGGCAATGATGGTCGGCTGTCCTTCATAGGTGATCCGGGAGCCGGTGACTTCCACCTTATCCCCGGAGGCAAAGGTCATGCCTTGTTTCTCCATGTACCAGCTGGGCCCCAGGTGGACCGGGATCGTCTCTTTTGCGGTCTTCAGGGTAAAATGCACCCCATAAGACATTTGCCTGCCCGGGGTGAATTTTTCCACGCTCACCACTTCGCCGCTGAGGGTTTCCACGGTTTTGGGGTTATACATCCGGCTGTAAGCATCGCCGGCGCCCCAGCCGCGGCCCTGGCCGCCTCCCGGCCCCATGCCGGGCTGGGCCCAGGCGGCCGTAGCGGCCAGAACCAGGGCGAGGATACCGATCAGGCTGATAAACCTACCGGACTTCTTCATGGCACTTTCCTCCTCAATCTGTTGGTTATGGTAAGGCCGTAATGATTCCATCCTGAATATTGCTTCCACCCCTTGAACCTTCTCCCAACCCCGCCGGCTGGGAGAAGGTGGGGGAGGGGAAAGAAGAAGGGGGCGGCCACCTTTCCCCTCATTTGCTAATCATCTGTCCCCGGGCGGCCATCCGGGTCGGGTTCCTTAATCTTTCTTGATCGTTAGGCTGATCCCCGTGGATCGCATGTTTAAGAAGATGGTTTCTAGGTTTGGATTCGTGGTGATGGCCTCGATGAACTCGGGGGTCGGGCTTGGGCTTCCTCATGTTATCTGCCAGGATCAATCCACCCGGACGGACCAGGGGCAGAAGCTGGTTGAGATAATCCATGTTATCCCCCTCCGCATCCATAAAAAGTATATCGATGGGCTCCTTCAGTTGGGTGACCGTCTCGCGGGCATCGCCCTCTACCACCGTAACCAAGTCCTCTACCCCAGCCCGTTTGAAGTTCGCTCTGGCCAACAAAACCTGTTTATGCTCTATTTCATGGGTAATCAGCTTACCTCCCGTGGTCTTAAGGCCCAGGCACAGCCAGAGGGCGGAGTAGCCGTTCCCGGTGCCGATCTCCACGACATTCTTGGCCTTCGCATTCTCGGCCAGGATCCGCAGTAATCTCCCGTGCATCTCATCCGTGCAGGGCCCCACCCTTATGTCATCAAGGACGCTTAGTATCTTCTTCTCTGATTCGTTTTTGGCCAAGATGTCTCGGCCGCCGCATTGGGCCAAAGCCGGGTTGACCGCCCCCAGGCTCAGCCCCAAGGCCGCCAGCAGGGGAATAATTACCCAAGTTTTTCTCAGAGATGGTTTGTTCATCCTGTCTCCCCTATCGTGTTCGAATATCCGGGTATTCGGTTGTTACCATATAAACCCTTATATCATCCAAATTCGGCGCGTGGAAAGATTTTTTTTGACAAGAATTTTACAAAGCCAAAAATCTCTGCTTGCCGCGCCGGATTTCCATTCGGGCTGGGTTATATGATTATATCCGGCTAATCGGGTACCCGATTCTAAGATACTTTGCTATCTCCGGCAAACTAAAAATGGCATATCAAGGAGGATGAAATGAAGAGTTCTATTGCGTTGGCTGTGGCTTTATTCTTGGGTCTGGCTGGCTGCTCCGCAGCCACTGCCCCCCAGTGGCAGAACAAGGCAGGTTCCGTTGCCTATCAGCACCAGCAGGATGCTGGCCAAACCAGCGGCCTTAAAGCCCTTGAGGAAGATCCGGCTTTAGGCCACTGGTACACCGCGCCTTACCTTAACCCCGAAAACCCCGGTTAAGGCCAGGTTAAAAAGCAATCAGGGCAGATGAAGTCCGTTTATGAGGCAACCTGAGGCATCTGCCCTGAGCAATTTCTCCGGCAACGGTTTCATCCCAGGCATTCTCTGGCAATGCGCACCGCTTCCCGGATCATCTGATTAGTATAACCCCACTCGTTATCGTACCAGCTCATGACTTTGACCAGGTCGCCGTCCACCACCTTGGTCATGCTCAGGTCCACGATGGAGGCCCGGGGGTCCTGGATGACATCCGATGATACGATGGGGTCTTCCGCCACCCCCAGGACGCCCCGATAACGGGGGCCGGCCGCTTCTTCCCGAAAGATGTTATTGATTTCCTCCTCCGTAGTGGGCCGCGCCGTCAGGAACACGATATCGGCCAGGGAGCCGGCGGGAACCGGGGCTCGCACCGCCACGCCGTCAAACTTGCCCTTGAATTCCGGCACGGTTTCGGTGGCGGCAATGGCGGCGCCGGTGGAGGTGGGCACCAGGTTGGCGGCCCCGGCCCGGCCCCGGCGCCATTTTTTGGCCGGCCCGTCGACGATGGCCTGGGAGGACGTATAGGCATGGATGGTAGACATGATCGCTTTCTTTACCCCGATCCTTCTCCCCATAACCTCCATGACCGGCGCGATGCAGTTGGTGGTGCAACTGGCGCAGGACACCAGTTCACACGAAGCCCCCGGCACATTGACGCAACAGACCACCATGGGGATGTCGTCTTCCCCCTTCACCGGCGCCGAGAGGATAACCCGCTTGGCCCCGGCCTGGAGATGCTTTTCCAGGTCAGCCTTGCGGGTGAAGACCCCGGTGCATTCAAACACGATATCCACACCCAGGTCGCGCCAGGGGAGGCGGGCCGGGTCCTTTTCGCTCAAGTAACGATAGCGGTTTCCGGCCACCACCAAATCGCTGCCCACGATCTCCACTTTTTTGTCCTACCGGCCGTACACCGTGTCGTATTTCAGCAGGTAGACCAGGTTATCCAGG
>JALNYP010000118.1:0-316 GCA_023229795.1 Syntrophobacterales bacterium | reverse complement strand
GCGCCGCCCGGCCGATCCGCCCCATGCCGTTAATCGCCACTTTTGTCATGACCTCTCTCCTTTCTGCAATTAATTCCATGAGAATTGAACTGCTTGAAAAGATAACCATCAAAAATTAGGTTGACAATATCCGCTTATCCGGTTATCAAAAACTTATGAAAACCGAAGCCCAACTATTTAAATCCCTGGCGGATGAAACCCGGCTCAGGATTCTCTGGCTGCTGATGGCCAAAGAGGAGCTCTGTGTCTGCGATATCATGGGGGTCTTACGCATTACCCAATCCAAGGCCTCCCGGCACCTGCGCTACCTCTATCA
>JALNYP010000117.1 GCA_023229795.1 Syntrophobacterales bacterium | reverse complement strand
GAAAAAAATCCGCGCCAGAGAAAAATAGGGTGCCGGCGGCGCGGTTTTATGGAAGACCAGAAAACCAGGCCGGTTGCGTCAATTTATTGACGCTTCCCGCCAAAATATCCACTACTTTTTTCTATTCAACCCCCCAGCACATAGCACTTCCCCGGCAGTTCCTTCACCAGGCCCTGGAGTTCCAGGAGGGTGAGGCGGGTCATCACGTCCTGGGCGGGCAGGCGCGAGATTCGGACCAGTTCTTCCAGTTGCATGGGCTCCGAGCCCAATCGCGACAGCAGGGGGTCTTCCGGCGCGGGTCGGTCGGCGCTTGGGGCCTCCACCACCCGGCTGACCGGGGCCGCGGGGCTGAACAGAGGGCCGGGGCCTTTAACCGCCCCGGGCAGTTCCTGGAGGATGTCCTCCACGTCCTGCACCAGCTTGGCCCCTTCCTGGATCAGGCGGTGCGGGCCGGTGCTGGTGGGGGAATCGATGGGACCGGGCACCGCGAAGACCTCCCGGCCCTGGTCCAGGGCGTAGCGCACCGTGATGGCGGTGCCGCTGGTCGTCCCGGCTTCCACCACCACCACCCCCGCGGCTAGGCCGCTGATGATGCGGTTGCGGATGGGGAAATTCCGGGCCTCCGGGGGCGCGCCGAGGGGAAATTCGCTCACCAGGGCGCCATGCTCCGGAATCTCCTGGTAAAGTTTGCGGTTCTCCGGCGGGTAGATCACGTCCAGGCCGCAGCCCAGCACCGCCAGGGTGCGGCCGCCCATCTCCAAGGCCCCCTGGTGGGCCGCGGTGTCGATCCCCCGGGCCAGGCCGCTCACCACCGTCACCCCCCGCGCCGCCAGGGCCCCGGCCAGGCGCCGGCAGGCCTTGAGGCCGTAGTAGGAGGCGCCCCGGGTCCCCACCATGGCCACCGCCAGGTGGCCGGCCTCCAGGGTCCCCTTGATGAAGAGAAAGGGCGGCGGATAGGGAATCTCTTTGAGCCGGGCGGGAAAGCGGGGGTCGTCCTGGGTGACCATCTCGGCCCCGCAGGCCGTGAGCCGCGCCAGTTGCGCTTCCAGTTTATCCCAGTCACGGAAGCCCAGAATCGCCTGGGCGATGGCCGGACTGATCCCCTTGATGGCCACCAGGTCCCGGAAAGCGGCCTGAAAGACCGCGGCAGGCCCGCCGTAGCGCTGGATGAGGCGCTGCATCAGCACCAGCCCCACTCCGGGGATGCTCCTTAAACCCAGCCAGGGCAGTTTATCGGTCATGCCGCCTTTCCGTTGGGGATGCGAATATGCTGCGAGGTTACGGACGCCGCAGTCAGTCATCGAGACCGCGGTCTCGTTCCGGTTCTAATCGATTTAGCGGGGAAGAACAAGAAAAAAGCCGATGGGCTGGTGAATTTATCGGGCTGAAGTTGATAAAAGGGAGGCAAAGATTGAACCAAGGAGAGCGGGGAACTTAGTCCGCCGCTCTCCCTTACCATCTTACCCGATTGAGGTTATCGCCGCCGCATAGTGGGAGCAGACCCGCCTCTGGGAGCGGAGAAGCTGGCGCGATTCACCATGCCGCCCAGCATCGGTTGCCGAGCCATCATATTGGTATTCGGCCGCATCGCGGGTTGAGGCATCGGCGCGCGAGCTTGCTGAAGTTGCTGCCGTCCCTGGAAAGGGGCCGGTTGGCTGGGCCGCATCTGAGGCTGGGCCCCCATGGCGGGGCGCTGAGATTGCGGTTGGCCCTGCCAGGATTGACCGGGTCTGGCCCCGGGGGCGCCAGCTTGCTGGTACCCGCCCGGCTGCCCATGGGGAGCCGGGTTTCCTTGCCAGCCCTGGGGATTACTGGCAGTGGGAGTCCCGCCTGGCGTGGCGCCGCGGGAGGGGTAGCCGTTGCCAGCGGGATTGGTGCCATGCCAGCCAGTGTTGCCGTTGCCCTGGCCCGGAGTATAGCCTGCACGTGAGGGGTAGCCGTTGCCTGCGGGGTTAGTGCCGTGCCATCCGGAGTTGCCGTTGCCCTGCCATCCGTGGTTATCGTTATTTCTCCCCGGGGGATTACCGGGGCCACCGGGGTTATGGCCCTGCCAGCCGTAATTCCTGCCATCCCGATCACGGTTCTGGCCCTGCCAATTTCTCCCGTCCCCACCGCGATTGTTGCCCTGCCAGCCGGCCTCTCTCCTATCCCAACCGCGGTTGTCGCCATGCCAACCGTCTCTCCGGTCCCAGCCCCGGTTATTGGCCTGCCAGCCGTGATTCCGTCCATCCCAATCGCGGTCACGGCCCTGCCACCCTGGCCGGTTGTCACCATAGCCTCCAGCGGTCCGGCGATTATTTTCCATGCGGTAAATGTCACGGTTGGCCTGGTTCTGCATCTGGTTGAGCCGTTGCCGCTCACGAGCCGACAGGTTGCCGTCGGACATCATCCGGTCCTCGACCCGGTCGATGCGCCCCTGTTGCCCGTTCAGGTAGCGGGCTTCCCCAGGGGTTAAGTCCCCGGAGCGTATCCCCTGGCGGATAGTCCGCTCTTGATAGGCCTCCCGGCCCTCGACTCTCGGATCATAGGTATTGCCACTATAGCCGGAGTTGGTATGCCCGCTCCAATTGCCTCCATAGCCTCCCGCAGTCCGGTCACTATGGTTTAGTCGGTAATCCCCCTGTGGCTCAACATAGGGGGCGTTCACGATCTGGGCTCCAGCCGGCGACCCGGCCAGCAACAGACCTCCCAGCGCCAATCCTGCCACGGTGATGCATGCGCTCTGTTTAAACATCGGAATAACCTCCTGGCGTAAAGTTTTAAAAACCTCAGGCCTGATTTTCCCACCTGATAGCTGGGTCGGTAAATCGGCATCTCTTGCCGGGTCAAGGGGTGAGGGCACCCCTCCAGGCCTGCCCTCGAAGCTCCGAGCTTCCTGCATGAGAGTTCCGAAATTTAGGATGAACCTGCTTGCTGCGCCGGCGTCCGCTTCCTCTTCAGCCAAGCAAAGAGAGGAGGGGCTTTTGGGAATATAGACCGCGGTGAGGAGATGAAAGTTAACTAAGAATTAATTTCCCTGAAATTCCAAATGTTTCCATTCTGGGGAGCCCTGGGCGGGAAGATGGCTAACAAATGGCGTCGGAGCTCATCTAAGAGGTTGAGAGCAGAAAGAATGGGCTCTTGGCTGGCGGGGTTGACAGAGTCAGCTTTAACCACGCCCGGACTGCTCCATCATCACTCAATGAACCTAGATGGGAGATCTAGATGAAAAAGCTCAGTATGATTGTGGCGCTGGCAATTTTGCTGACCGGGGGAGCGATCGGCGCCATGTCCACCTTTTCCCAGGCGCAGGTCTATGCACCGCCACCCCCGCGTGCGGTAGCGACACCTTGGGTCGGGCCTAGCACGCCGTGGACCTATTACAACGGCGACTGGTTCCTGAACGGCCTCCTGTATAACTTTTTTGGCCCCAGATATGGCTGGGCCCCCTATTATGCCTATGCGCCCACTTATGTGGTCAGACCTCCTCAGTGGTATGCCCCTAAATGGGACGCCTGGTATCGAGCCCATCCGGTTTACCGGGAAAATTTCCAGCGCCGGTATCCCTATTGGCGCGCGCACCGGGCCGGCTACCACTATGACGAGGCTTTTTATAACAAGCACCATCACGGCCTGGGCGGCGGCTGGCATAAAGGATACCATGATGAACATCATTAAAATTCAGCTCGCGGTCTGAAACCAAGAGCGCTTGGGGGGGTACTGGGCTAGAAGGACGGCCAGGTACCCCCTGGCGCCGCTTTCTGCCTTGAAGGAGTTTGGGCTGCGGACCTGGCCGGCGGCCAAGAGAAACTTGTCAGACATCCAGGAAATTTAAGCCCCTCCCTTATCTCAGCCCTTCGGGGCCGAACTCTTCCCAGAGTTCTGCTCTATTAATTCCCACCGCGATATATCCCCAGGTTAAGATGAGGATCAGAGCTCTCCTGATCCACACCTGCCCGCTCGTTTAGTCTTGGCCCCCCCTGGCAGGGATGAGCTGCCCAGGGAGAAAATGATGGGGATAGACTTTTGCCCTGCATTAAAATATGCTCATAATGTGTTTAGGCAAGTAAAGACTAATGTTCTTTAAATATTACTATGCTAAATTTTCTTAAAACCCATTTCGGCTTTGATCAATTTCGTCCCTGGCAAGCAGAGATTATCCGGCATGTAATTGCGCAAAAAGACGCTTTCGTGCTGATGCCTACCGGAGGGGGAAAATCCCTGTGCTTTCAATTCCCGGCGCTGAAGATGCCGGGGGTGACCCTGGTTATCTCGCCGCTCATTGCCCTGATGAAAGACCAGGTGGACGCGCTCCAGGCTAATGGCATTCCCGCGGCCTTCATCAACAGCACCCTGACTCGCGCTGAAATTGATCAAATTCAGACAGATGCGTTAAAGGGGAGAATCAAAATCCTTTATGCGGCGCCGGAACGCTTAATACTGCCGGAATTTCAACTGTTCTTGAAGCAAATAACCGTAAGTCTGCTGGCTATCGACGAAGCCCACTGTATCAGCGAATGGGGCCATGACTTTCGTCCCGAATACCGTAATCTGAAAATGCTGAGAAATCTTTTCCCCCACGTCCCGGCGCTGGCCCTGACCGCCACGGCCACGCAGAAGGTGCGGGAAGATATCATCGGCCAGTTGAACCTGGAAAAAGCGAAAATTTTTATCTCCAGCTTTAACCGCCCCAATCTTACCTATGCGGTCCTTCCCCAAAAAAATTCCTACGGACAACTCATTAATATATTTCGGGATCACCCGGATCAAGCCGCCATCGTTTATTGTTTCTCCAGAAAAGACACCGAGTCTCTGGCGGAGCAATTGTGCGAGGAGGGGTTTAAGGCACTGCCTTATCATGCGGGGCTGGAAAGCGAGACGCGCCGGACTAATCAAGAAAAATTCATTCGGGACGAAGTGCAAATTATCGTCGCCACGATTGCCTTCGGGATGGGCATTGACAAACCGGATGTGCGTTTGGTGATTCACTATCATTTGCCCAAATCCATTGAAGGCTACTACCAGGAAACGGGCCGGGCCGGCCGCGACGGCCTGCCCAGCGACTGCATTCTGTTCTATTCTTATGCGGACACCATGAAGCAGCAGTTTTTTATTCGACAGATCGAAAATGAGCGGCTGCGCCAAAATGCCTCTCAAAAGCTCGACCAAATGGTTCAATATTGCGAACTGGCCACCTGCCGCCGTTCCCATTTGCTTGCCTATTTTGGCGAAGATCATCAACCGGAAATCTGCGGCGGCTGCGATATCTGTCTCTCCCCGCCTGAAGAGATCGACGCCACCATCATCACCCAAAAAATCATGTCGGCTATGGTTCGCACCGGGCAACGATTTGGGACGAATTATGTTATCGACCTGCTGCTCGGGGCCAAGAACAAGAAAATCATTGAACGCGAGCATCATAAATTGTCGGTATACGGCATTGTGGATGATTTTTCGAAGGAAGATTTAAGGTTCATTACCAGTCAATTGCTGTCCAGAGGGCTGATTACCAAAAACGGCGATGGCTATCCGGGTCTGCAATTAAGCCCGCGGGGGCATGATTTTTTGAAGCAGCGGGAAGCCATTCATTTACGCAAGCTCAAATCCATCACCAAATTGTCTCATCCGAGTGGTGCGGTTGAAGACGGCTATGATAGAGAATTATTTGAGAAACTGCGTCTCTTGCGCAAAACCATCGCCGATGACCAGGAGGTGCCGCCGTTTGTCGTGTTTGGCGATCTGGCTCTGCGACAGATGGCCCTCTATCTGCCGCAGAGCGCCGAGAATTTTTCCCGGATCAGCGGCGTGGGGGAGGCCAAGCTGAAACAATACGGGGCAACATTTACGGAGGCTATTCAGACTTACGCCCAAGAAAATAATCTCCCGGAAAAAAAGGTTCCCGTGAAAAAATCAGCCACGCCGCGCCGGCCCCAGGCTCTGGGATCGACTCATCTGGAAACCCAAAAACTCGTCCAGAAAAAAATGTCAGTGGCGGAAATTGCGAGTCAAAGAGGGCTTACGTGCGCCACCATCGCGGCGCATCTGGAAAAGCTGGTCAGCGCGGGAGCACAAATTGATCTTGGCTATTTACGGCCGTCGGACGAAAACTTCGCCAAAATTAAAGCCGCGTTTGAAAAATCCGGAGGGATGTCTTTGTCGCCCGTGCAAAAAATGCTGGGCGAGCAATTTTCCTACGAAGAATTAAGACTGGCCCGGCTGTTCTTAAAAGATTAACCGCGCCGGGCTTTAAGCCTGTGTAGGGCGGGAAAGCATAGCGCATCCCGCCTTCAGGACTGCCGTTCCCCCGCCTCCAACCTCGCCTCGATGCGGCGGGCCAGGGGGAGCAACTCCTCCAGCCGCCGGCGGCGGGCGGCCCGCTCTTCCTCCGCCAGATGCATGGCCTGGGCCGCGCCCTGGAGGCTGCCCAACAGCGACCCCAGCGTGTCGCTTAACCCCGCTTCCTGCTGCTCCAGCCACTTATCCACCAGGGGAAAGAAGTACCGGAACTTCAGGCGTTCCCGGTAATCCAGGAGCTGGGCGCTGATCTCCTCCCAGAGCCAGTCCTTGAGCGCGGCCAGGGCCCGCTCCAGGTCCCGAAGAAGCTGCTTGCGGGGTTCCTGCTGGCCGGCCAGCCCCAGGCGGCGCTTCACGGCATCCCAGGCCCGGCCCAGGACCCCCAGGCCGGAACGCATCCAGACCTCCCGGGCGAAACGCCAGTCGGGGACCATTTCCAGGCTGAGCAGCGGCAGGTCAAGGCCCTCGGGCCGGGGACTAGCCGCGGCCTCCAGAGTGGGCGCCGCCGCGGGCAGGCCCAGGTCGGCGATTTCCCGGTAATAGAGGGTCAAGGCTTCCTGGAGGGCCAGAAACAACGGCTGCCACAGATGGGCCAGTTCCTGGCGCAGCCACTCTTCCTGCTCCCGGATGAACTCCACCAGGGCGATGTTGGTCTCCGCGGTGACATGGTGGGCCAGGGCCTTGGCAAATTCTTGAAAGAGTTGGTAGAGCACGGCCCGGAAGACCGGGGTCGCCGCGGCCGGGGCCAGTTGCTCCCAGTCGGGGGTAAAGTTGCGGATGAAGTCGTGCACGTCCTTGCCCACCTGGCCGGAGTGGCGGTCCAGGAGGGTATCCACCCGGGAGCGCAAGGCCTTCTTCAGGCGGTTGCCGGCGCCCTCCAGGGTCTGGCTGACCGTGGCCATGGTGGCCTTCAGGGGCTGACGCCGGGCTTCCAGGCGGACTTCCAGTTCTTTGATGGCGTCCATCCCGCGAGTCAGGAGATCAGCGGTGAGTTCCAACTGCTCCCTCAGACCCCGGGCCACCATCTGCACCTGGGCCAGGCTGCCGCCGGCCAGGCGCCGGGTCCGCAACTTCCCCAGCGCGCCTTTCAGGTCTTGCTCGAAGCGGGTGGACTCGGTGTCGGAGAACGCCGCGGCCTCCGGGAGAGTGGCCCAGACCTTCAGGACTGCGGCTTCCCGGGGGTCCAGGGTCTCGCCCCGGGCCTGGCGGCGATCCAGCAGGAGCTTTAAGGCGGAAAAGGCATAGACCCGGGGGTCCGGCTGCCAGGAGGACAGCTCCTGGGCCACCCGGTCCCTGATCTTCACCACATCTTCATACGAGGCGTGCTCTCCCAGGTCCAGGTTGAGGAGGGCCAGGATATGGGGCATCAGCCCCATCCTCTTCAACTCGCCCAGAAACTGAAAATCCGCCTGGCGCAGCCCCACCCGGGAACTGATGACGTAGAGCGCCAGGTCGCTCTTGACGAGATAAGCCAGGACCTGGGCCAGATGCTGGGGAAAGGGGGAATCGCTGCCCTGGCAGTCCCCCAATTCGATTCCGGTCGCAGACCAGGGAAATGGGATGGTGAGCAGGACATCCTTGAGATAGACCGCGGTGGCCTCCCGGGTAACCAACTCCCGGTGCCGGGCCAGATCGGCCCCGGCCAGGGACAGCTGGCCGCTCGCGGGCATGAGGTCCTTGAGGAGGTCGTAGCCTTCCAGGTAGGATTTCAGCAGCAGGTAGTTCTGGTCCAGGCTGCCCCCGGTCCAGAGATCGGATTCCCCGGCCTCGGCCAGGACCTGG
>JALNYP010000116.1 GCA_023229795.1 Syntrophobacterales bacterium | reverse complement strand
AGTTCCTGACGTTCTTGCTCGGTTAAGGTCACACGATATCGTGGCTTCATGGCAAATCCCTCCCCCAAGGAATTTGCCCTAATTATACCGCATTATACGAAATTAGCAATGTTACATGGTACTAGATTGACTGCCTACTGGAAAAGGATTTATCGTTCTATCTCCCGGAGAATGGGACAGGCTTTTATCAAATCGCAGACTCCGCGGCCTTTCCGAAATTTTACCTCTGTTACATTCTGGTGCTAAGGCAAAGGGCCCGAGAAATCCCTAAAATGAGATATGGCTGAGCGGCTCCTGATCCCCGGAGCTACGTGCCACCCACTTCAGGCCGCGCCTAGGCATTTTTACCTATCCTAAAAGGGGTAAATTTACCTATGGATTAGCCAGCCAGGCGACATTATTTTACAAAATAGGAAGGATTAATCATTATTTATCGTCGGCCTGTATAGAGTTCTACCCCATAGAAAATCACTCGATCTGGATTAGTCCTTCTCTGGTTAAAGAAGAGACCTGCAGTTCACCTTAATTATTTGAGAGGGGCACTGCTAATGAACAGACCAGCCCTTACCATCAGTTTCATCGTGATAGTCTCATTCTTAACGGTAATCTTTAATGTTGGCGAATCAAGATGCCAAAGTAAGCAAGATAAGATTCATGTAACGTATCAAACTGAGTCCCTGGAGAAAAGCCCTCAGGATGGTAATGAGGGTAATTTGAAAGAAGATAAGCATCTGCGGTTTAAAATGCTGGTCTGGCTGATCGAGCGCCACCTCATGAAGAGTTACCAGGCATTGGATGAAGAAGAGTTAGAGGAGAAGCTCCAATAGACCTTGTTACCCGCCTGGTTATTACTTCAACCATTAGCCTGAAGCAGGTGCCTGAAGGCAAGGGGAAAATAACATGCAAGCCAAAATAAAGGCATTAGACCGTTGGCGGGTTTTCCTGGCCCCGTTATTGTTTCTGGCGATTATGCTGTTGGGGACGGGTTGCGGGACAACTTCCCTTAATAATTACCGGGCCTCTCTTCAAAATCCCTCTGCGGCAGGCGTTAACACGCGTGACTGGAAAATCCAGCACGATCTCTTTAGCGGCAATACTCAGCAGGGCAAGGAAGGCTGGGAGGACGATTAGCCGGAGCAATTGCCTGCCCGCCCCGGCCGCGAGGAAATCCCGGCGCCCTTGCCTGTCTTAAGCATAGCATCAGTTATATCTGCACCGGCCCCATCCCCACCGGTTAAATTTTGGCCTACCAGGCCGGGTTAATCCGGTCTCGCTCTGCGTTTGCCGCTCCTGAGGATTCATTCCTGCCCCCCACCGAAAAGGCGGTCCTGCCCTTCGATCCGGTTTGACTTCCGGCCCTAAACCGGGTAAAATCCTGTCAATTCTGTGAGGACTGCAACTGTGGCCGGAGACTGGAAATTTCGCATTCTGCATGAGGAAGCCCGCTCTCGCCGGCTTATTCTGGAAGGCCACGTCGACCCGCCCTATAAACGCCCTTACCACGATCCGCTCTTCTTTTATGCGGTGGTGGGCTCCGGTTATCTCTCCCTGGAAGTGAGCCGGGACTTCGACGGCGAACGCCTGCTGGACTACCTCTTTGTCCATCTGGGCCAGCCTGAGGAGCCGCCCCGGACTCAGGTAGGGGGCCGTCAGGATGAGGAAGAGGGCGCCCTCCTTATGGTGGAATGGCGGTTCCCCGCCGAGGGCAGAGAAGCCTGGCTGCAGCGCCTGGAGGAAATTTTGGACCATCCTCTGGCCGGCGCGGTCCCGAACAGACAACCCGGTCAGGAGGCATAATGATCCATCTGGGCGAATACGACCCCAAGCTGGAAGGTATCTGGTGGGTGGAAGAAGCCGGCATGAGCTGCAATGTTTACGTCTTGAATGAGGGCCGCGCCCTCATCGACGCCGGCAATATGTTCGGCATGCTCCACGAGTTGAGCCAGGAGTTTGATCTCTCCCTGCTGGAACAGTTGTTTATTACCCACTGTCACTTCGATCACGTCGGCGGCATGGGCGAGCTCTTTGATTGGTGCAACCCCAAAGTTTACGCCCACATGGACACCCTGCCGTATATCAATTTTCGCAACGTGCCCTTCATGAAAATCATGGAAAAAGCCGGACGCCTCGATCAGGTGGTGATGTTGCGGGGCGGCGAGCGCCTTCAGGCGGGTCCCCTCCAATTGGAGGTCATTCCCACCCCCGGCCATACCAAAGGCGACGTCTGTTACTACGAACCGGAAAGACGCATCCTCTTTTCCGGGGATACCGTGTTTGCCAGCAGCGCCACGGAAAACATGCTGGCGGACTCGGATAAAATGCTTGGCAGTATGGACCAGCAGGTAGCTTCTCTGGCCCGTCTGGTGCCCTATCCCGTGGATTTTCTCCTCCCCGGGCACGGCATGCCGGCCTTCGCCGATGGCAGCGACCACGTGCTCAACGCCTATATCGAAACCCGGAAGGGGGTGGAAGAGGACCCCCGCCAGCCCTATCTGGACGCGGCCCGACTCGTGAGTGACAGCGGTCGGCCGGGAAAGGCCCTGGAATGCTACAACCTGACCCTGATGCTGGACCCTGCCAACATGGAAGCCCTGGTCTATAAAGGCGCCACCCTGACGGAGCTGCAGCACTTTGACGAGGCCCTGGCGATTTTCGAGAAGATCCTGCGGGTGGCTCCGGAACTGGAAGAAGCCATCATGGGCAAAGGTTTTGCGCTGCTGGGCCTGGGCCGGGTGGATGAAGCCATGGGGCTCCCCGGCTTTGCTGCCCGCTTGAAACAACTGGTCTGATCCGGGCGGCGGCTCCACCGCCGCTTCTCCCCTTCATCGAGCCGCATGGCATAACCGGTCTGAGCGACTCTTCCTGACCACCGGTAAGAGAGGGAACTCTGATGAACGATACGCCGACTCCGGCCCCGAAAATCGACCTGGACGAACTGAGCCGGGTGATCCACCTGGGCCTTGTGGTTTTTGGCATCCTGGCCTTGCTGACGGGTTTCCTGGCCGAAGACTATAAGCGGGCCTCTCACTTCGGATTCAGCCTCCATAAATGGCTGGGCCTGACCTTGGCCTTTTTCATGGCCTGGCGCCTCTGGCATGGCCTCTTTGGCCCCCAGGAGGCCCGTTTCAGCCAGTGGGTGCCGTATACCCGGGACCGTCTCAGGCTGGCGGGCGAAGACCTGCTCACCCTGCTCCGGTTGAAGCTGCCCGACCGCGGCCTCCACCAGGGCCTCGCCGGGCTCATCCAGAGCTTCGGCCTGGCGGTCTTTGCCTATATGGCGGTGACCGGCGCCTTGATGGCGCTCTTCCTGACCCCGGGCCATAAGGCCGGGGGTTTCGTGCACGCCCTCAAAGAGATGCACGAACTCGGGCCGTGGCTCCTGGTGGGGTTTCTCGCCATCCACGGCGGCGCGGTGCTCCTCCACGCCCTGGCCGGCGATCACCGCTGGCGGCAAGCCTTCTTTTTGGAGAAATGACTTGTAGGGAAGGTGCGCCGAGCGCCCCAGGCCTTGCCGTCAATTAACCCGAAATCGGCAATCTAGGTGCCCCATGCCGCAAGAATGGCATATCGTGTTGGATAACCAGGAAGCCCGCCGCAAGGTAGCTCTGGTGGAAGGCCGCGCCCGGAGCAGCAGCCATGCCGCCGACGACGGCGAGGTAGAGTTCTCCCTCACCCTCTACCGGGACCAGGTCTCGTTAAACCTGCCGGCCTCCACCCAGGGGCGGGAATTCATTGCCCGCCTCACCGAAATCCTGGGTCCGCCCCGCTTGGAGCCCACCGTCAAATGCAGTTGTTCCTGGGGAGACGGCGTCATGGGCGCCATGCTCATCGTCCTGTGGGATCTGCCGGCGGACCCCGGCTCCTCCCAGCTCACAGACTTGCGGGCCTTTTTGGGTATCCGGGACGCCGCCGGCTAGGCGGTCTGCCTTTATTGCGGGGAAGTCTCGCCGGGGGTGGGATGGGGATGCACGATGACGATCCACGGCAGACACAAGGCCTGTTGTTCCGACGCATAGGGGAAACCGGAGGGCAGATAGGCGCCGAAGGGGCAGCGGGTGCAGAGCTGGCCTTCAGTGCCGCAGATGTCCCGCAAACGCTGGGGGTCGCCGGTTAACCGCCGCAGTTCGGCGTGCAGTTTCTGGATATCCTCCAATTGGGGCCGGGCAATCGTCTCGACCATCTCCCGCATCACCGCCGCTAATTCCAGCAGGAGGGGCGGCAGGCTATCCCCCGCTTTTTCCAGCCGCATCAAAAAATCATGGGTTTGCAGTCCAGAGGTGCTCATAACTTGGCCTTCTTGCCTCCCGCTCCCCTGGGAAACCGGATGCGGTCCATCATGCCGGTGCCCAGGTAGATCTTATACAACATATTCAACCATTTATTGGGTTTGACGACGTAGTCCAGATCAGGCCGCTGGCCCGCCCCCCACTCCACCAGAAATTGGGTGAAAATAATCCACTGCATCAACTCTTCCGGTTGGTCCAGAACGGAAGGAAAATAGCGGAATTCGATGGTTCCCCGGTACCAATAGGAATGCAGATTGAGACCGTGGTAACGGGTGGGATGATTTTTGCGTTGCCGCGGGATATTGAGGTCATCCCGGTTCTCGGGGGAATACCAGAGATTTTTTACCAGGGGGGTCTGGCGTTCGGAGCCGTTGCGTCGGAACCATTCATAGAGGTCGATTTCCAAAGGCCGGCAGGTTTCGGCGCCGCGCCGCTGCTCGGGCAGCAGTTGGTAAATATAATTTTCGAAGATCGCCACAATTCTCAGCACCTGGAAAAGTTCGCGGTTCCCGAATTTTTCCGCTTCCACCCCGTGGTGGACATGGAAACCGCAGGTTTCATTTACCTGGATCTCGGGAAACTCCTGGAGCAACTCGAGGACTTGATAGATCTTGGCCAGGCCCCTGACCCCGGAGAGAATGGGGCTCACCAATTCGCCGCCGCCGGCGCCTTTGATGGAGTCGTCCGTCACAAAAGACCAGGCTTCATAAGGGGCATCGGCAGAAAACCCGTTGAGGATAAAGCCCCGCTCTTCAAACACCCGGGGCAACAAAACCCCTGCAGAGGAACGGTTGGTGATCTTGTAAGGCGGGATTACATCCCGATCGCCGGCGGAAATAGAATATTTCAGCCCGAAGATCTCGATCTCGACCCCAAAGGGGCGCGGCGTGAAATTTCGCAACATGGGATAGCGCTCTTTCAGACGCACTTCCCAATCATCAAGTGAGGCGCGATCCTCCATCCTCCCCCCGAGGCGGCCTATGGTCCCGACCGGCTGGTTTCCCCGCCACCGGGACGGGGTCCAGCCCCTTCTGTCTGTGTTAATTTATACCCGAAATAAAGTGAAAAATCAAGGAATTGCCCAAGCTATTTCTGCTGTCCCGCAGGTTCGGCGGCAAAAGGATATCGCGGCTCCCCGCCAGACCCTAAAAACACTTCTGGCCCAGGAACCCGGTCCTCCCCTTTCCCCATAAACGGGGCCTGGCAGACCGGCCTGAGCCAGTTCACTCGGAAACTAATAACGTTCTGTCTGGTGACTCGACGTGAAACGCCGCTTAAACTAGTAGTAGCTGCAGCTATTCGGGATACTTCACTTCAAAGACCCGCTTGGCCACCACGAAGGTCCCTTCGTAATACGGTTGCCGCAGGTCGGTGACGGTGACGCCCGTCCGGTAGGTGGAAGCGTGGATCATCTTCCCTTCCCCCAGGTAAATGCCGGCGTGCCCCACGGAATAGCCGCCCCGGCGGAAGAAGAGGAGATCCCCGGGGAGCAGTTTGGAGAAATCCATTTGGCGAGTAACAACCTTTCCCACCTGGGCCTGTTCGGCGCTGGAGCGGGGCAGGTTGATCTTGAATCCATGATAGATGAATTGGGTAAACCCGGAACAATCGGTGGCCGAACCGGTCTCCAGGGAGGCGCCCCGGGCGTAGGGAGCATGCCGATAGGACTTGGCCATACTCAGAACCAGTTGGGAGAAATCCCACGGTTCAAACTTATTATAACTATTTGTCGCCGAAGAAACGCGATCGCTGGTCTCACTCCGCTTTTGCGGCTCCGACAGCGGCGTTTGCAGGGTCTTCTTGGGGGCAGACAAAGGCTCCAACAGGAACTTGCCATCCCGTTGGGGGATAACCTTCATCAAAGGCGGAGTTTCCGCTACCGAGTTCCGGCTATAGCTGGGAACCATGGACGATTCCACTACGTCCTCGGAGGCGCTCCGAGAGTATGAGCGGGTGCGGTATACCTTGGCCTTACGGCTGGACTTGCTTTTCTTGGTGACCTTTGATTGGGTCTTTGTAGATTTCTTTTTTACTGTCTTGGTCGGGGTTGATAGAGCCAGGCTGGGAGAAAAAGTCAATGACAGGGTGATTACCGCACTCCAAATCAATCGATTCACCATCCAGAACCTCCTTTGTTATGGGACAATCCGGAAGGGAACTAAAAGCTCTTATTTAGCTCCGGGCGGCAATGCTCAAGAAACTTTGAGAGAGAGCACACCTTACGATTCGGTATTTTTGCCTAGGCCAATCTGGTCATTTTGCCTAGCTGAAAATAGGTATATGTACCCATTCAATTGGGTGAAAATTAGTATAAGCAAAAAGGGATGTCAACCCCTTTTTTTGGACCCCCCCTCCATCTTCGAGGTTTTTATAAAAATCTAAATGGGTTATGGAATAAATTTAATTTGCGGGAGGCCAACCGCCCGGAGGCGGCGTAGCCCTTAAACCGGGGATAACTCCCGGATAACCCGGCAAAGCCTGCCTCCATGGCAGGCCCCGGAGGGAGGAACTGAGGGACAAGGGTAAGGGCCCCTGTCCCTTTTTCAGGCTCGTAGATCAACCGGCTGCGGCTTTCTTTTTCTTGGCCTTGGGCAGTTGTTCAGGGCGGTCCACCAGCTCCAGGATGGACATCGGGGCCCCATCCCCATGCCTGATTCCCACGGGGATGATGCGGGTATAACCACCGGGGCGTTCCTGGAAGCGCTCCCGCAGTTCTCCAAAGAGTTTGGCCACCACTTTCTTGGAGCGCACCACCGCCATGGTCTGCCGCCGCGCGTGCAGGTCGCCCCGTTTGGCCAGGGTGATGATCTTCTCGGCCCATTGCCGGGCTTCCTTGGCTTTGGGATGGGTAGTCTCGACCCGCTCTTTTTCCAGCAGCGAGGTCACCAAATTGCGGAGCATGGCCAGGCGATGCTCCGTGGTCCGGGACAAGCGCCGGCCAGCCTTTAAATGTCTCATGCGACTTCTTCCTTCCTTTCCGGCAGCTGATCAGGGGGCACGAAGGTTTCCAGCTTCATCCCCAGATGCAGCCCCATCTCCATGAGAATCTCTTTGATCTCATTGAGAGATTTCCGGCCGAAATTCTTGGTTTTGAGCATTTCCTGCTCGGTCTTTTGGACCAGTTCGCCGATATAGCGGATATTGGCGTTCCGCAGACAGTTGGCGGCCCGCACCGACAGCTCCAGTTCATTGACGCTGCGATAAAGGTTCTCGTTAAAGGTAGGCGGCTCTTCGCTGGTCTTCTCTTCCAGTCCCGAGGGCTCCTCCTCGAAGTTGATGAACATGCTCAAGTGTTCTTTGAGGATCTTGGCGGCATAGGCGATAGCGTTTTCGGGCGTGAGGCTGCCGTCCGTCCAAACTTCCATGGTCAACTTGTCGTAGTCGGTCCTTTGTCCCACCCGGGCTTGGGTCACCACGTAGTTGACCTTGCGGATGGGCGAAAAGCTGGCGTCCAACGGGATGTAGCCGATGGGCTGGTCTTCTTCCTTATTGGCCTCGCCGGGGACAAAACCCTTACCGGTCTTGACCGTCATCTCCAAGGAGAGCTCCCCGTCTGCGGCCAGGGTGGCGATGTGATGATCGGGGTTCAGAATTTCTACCGTGCCATCCGTCTGGATGTCGCTGGCCTTAATTTCCCCCTGACTCTTGGCCTCGAGGTGCAGCATCTTGAGGCCGGTATCAGTAAGTACTTTGAGGCGCACCTGCTTCAGGTTGAGCAGAATCTCAGTGACATCTTCCAACACCCCGGGGATGGCAGAAAATTCGTGATACACATCCTTTATGCGGACCGCAGTGAT
>JALNYP010000115.1 GCA_023229795.1 Syntrophobacterales bacterium | reverse complement strand
TGGCAAGTTTTTTGGTTGTCGTAAACCCGAAACTTACTACAAGAGGAAAACGCCCGCAATTTTTTAGTTTGGTTGCGGCCTGAAGGCCGCGATGTGCCACCAGATGTAGGGAGCGTTCTACGCACCCATTTTTTGCCCTGCCAAGCTTTCATGGTGCGTAGAACGCACCCTACGGGGAGATCATCTCCGCCCCAGGCCCCTTTCCAGGATCACCAGGAAATCCTGGGCGTTGGTCAGGATACCCCGGGCGGCCAGGGAGCCGCGGTTGGTGAGTTTGTTGGCGGCGAATTCGCTCATGTCGACCACGTAGAAATAGACCGGCCTCACCTGGCCGGTCGGCAGGACGTGATAACCGGGAATCATATTCCCCGCGGCGATGCTGTGCAACTGGGAGGCTACCGCGATTACTGTGGTGGCCCGGGAGGTTAGGGCCCGCATGGCATCCTGGGCCTGCATGACGTCGGTGACCACCTCCGGCAGGGGGCCGTCGTCTCGAATAGAGCCGGCCAGAACATAAGGAATCTGCTGCTGCCAGAGGGCGTGCATAACCCCAGCGGTAATCAGCCCGGTTTCCATGGCCCGGGCCATGGAGCCCGCCCGGCGGACCTGATTGAGCGCGTCCAGGTGGTGGTAATGCCCCAGGTGCACCGGCCGCTTGCCATAAATCTCCTGGCCCAGGGCCGTTTGGAAGAGAGCGGCCTCCAGATCGTGCACCGCCAGGGCGTTGCCTGCCAGCAGGCCCTGGACATAGCCCCGGCGAATCAGGGAGACCAGGGCGTTCCGGGAATCCCGGTCAAAGACCGCGGCCGGCCCCAAGACCCACAGGATGAAGCCGTGTTTCTGCTCAAAGGACAATAAGTCGTAAAGCTCATCATAATCGATGGAGAAGGAGGTCTCCCGGGACAGATGGGTGCGAAAGGCAAACTTTTCCTGGACCCGCGGCGGCGGGGCAAAGGCCCCGGTGTGGACATAGATGCCCTCCTCGCCGTTTTCGCCGCGCCCCAAGGCCACCTGCTCCCCCACCTTAAGGTGGTGAAATTCCTTGACCAGGAGTGCCCCATCCGGCGCCTGGACCACCACGCAGTCCATCCGGGAATTTTTCAATAAGACCCAGTTCGCTTGACTCACCTGATAATATTCGGGAAAAATCGTGGTGGCGTGATAATTCTCCGGCGCGATGCCGGCCTGGACCACCGGGACGAAGCGGGCCACTGGGGCAGCCATAAGCGGCGGCTGGCTGAAATCCGGCGGCTGATAGGCCGGGAGGGTGAAGGCCATGGGGAGAAACCTCCTTGGGTTACCAGTTGCCAGTAGTTAGTAGTCAGTTGTCAGTTGTCAGTTGTCAGTTGTCAGTTGTCAGTTTCCTCGTTCCCGAGATCGACTTGGGAACGAGAGGCAAAAAGGCACAGGTCGCTAGCTCGGGTTTACCGGCTGGAAGCTGGCGCCACTAGAAGATGGTGGGCCATGCCCACCCTACATTCCATCATCTCTCAGTTTTAGCTGAAAGCTGACCGCTGATCGCCGATAGCTCTCTTTCACGGAAAAATATGGGTCCCGGTGCGGCCTTGCAAGGCCTCCGGCAGCTTTTCGGCCTGGGTGATTAGCACCCGTGCCCCGCCCCGGGCGAGAAAATCCAGGGCCGACTCGATCTTGGGGGCCATGCTGCCCGGCGCAAACTGGCCCTCTTCCAGATATTTACGAGCCTCGGCCGCGGTCAGCGTCTTTAAGGGGCGCTGCCCGGGCTGCAGGTAATCCGCATAGACATATTCCACCGCGGTTAAAGAGATCATGAGATTAGCCCTGATTTCTGCGGCCAGCACCGCGGAGGCCCGATCCTTATCAATGACCGCCTCCACCCCCCTGAACTCGCCGTTGGGCAGGCGGATTACCGGCACCCCGCCGCCTCCGGCCGCAATGACAATGATCCCGCCGTCCAAGAGGTAGGCGATGATCTTCTGCTCCACAATGGTTATGGGCCGCGGCGACGGCGCCAGCCGGCGCCAGCCCCGGCCCGCGTCCTCCGCCAGATGCCAGCCCCGTTCAGTTTTCAGACGCGTCGCCTCAACCTCCGAATAGAAGGGGCCGATGGGCTTGTCGGGGAAGTTGAAAGCCGGATCATCCGCGGCCACCACCACCTGGGTAACCACCGTGGCCACCCCGCGCTCTTGGCCCCGGCGATGCAGTTCATTCACCAGGCATTGTTGGATCAGATAGCCCAGGCTGCCTTCAGAGTCGGCGTCGCACATGAAGAGCGGCATGGGAGGCACCGTGGCCCGGGCGCACTCCATCTGAAGCAGCAATTGACCCACCATGGGGCCGTTGCCATGGGTGATGACCGCGGCGAACCCTGCGGTCACCAGATCGGCGGTGTGCGCCATGGCTGCGCTGATGCGGCGGCGCTGCTCTTCCAGGGTGCCCGCCTCCCCCGGGCGGATGAGCGCATTGCCGCCCAGGGCGATCACCACTTTCGGATACCGGACCGGATCGATATGGATTATCGGCAAAATGGCAGTCTCCCGGGCAATTTTGGCGTATTATGTATATAAGCACGATCTGGCCATTTGTAACGGTAAATCGGGGAGATAAAATCCGGATGGCGCATCTCTGGGACCGTTGCCAGCCGGTCGATCTTGCCGTAAGAAAATATTTTTGTGAAAAACCTCACAGTCGGATTTCCTCTCCGGACGTAAAGTGCTAAAGTAAAAATTTGTAGTCCAACCCAACAATTTGAGAAGGCACATATCGATGAATTGGCTTTTCCGCACCTTAAGCACCTCGGTGGGCAAGAAACAGTTGATGGCCTTAACCGGCCTGCTGTTTCTCTTGTTTCTGACAACCCATCTCCTGGGCAACCTCAGCGTTTATGAGGGGCCGGCGGCGTTCGTGGCTTACGCCGAGCACCTGCACGCCCTGGGAAAACTGCTGGTAGCGGCCGAAGTGGGCATGGCCGTGGCTTTACTCATTCATGTGATTACCGCGTTGGTGCTGTTCGTGGAAAATCGCCGCGCCCGGCCGATCAAATACGCGGTGGACAAGAGCGGCGGCGGCCGCACCCTCAGCTCGGTAACCATGCCCTATACCGGTCTCTTGATCCTGGGATTTATCGGGGTACACCTGGCCACCTTTTCCCACCATATCGTCGATCAGACCAGCCGGAACATCTTCCAGATTGCCGTCGCTGTCTTCTCGAACAAGGCTTACCTGGCCATCTACCTGGTCGCCATGGTCATCGTGCCCTTCCACGTCCGGCACGGTCTCTGGAGCGCCTTTCAGACGGTAGGGGCTAACCATCCCAAATACATGCCCTTTATCCAAAAGCTGAGTATCGTCTTTGCGGTGATCGTCGGCATCGGCTTTTTTTCGCTGCCGCTGGTCATTCTGGCGATGAGATAGGGAGATCATCTGATGCAACTTGATGCCAAGATTCCGGGTGGACCCCTGGAAACCAAATGGGACAGACACCGGTTCGACTTGAAACTGGTCAACCCGTCCAACAAGAGAAAATTCGAGATCATCGTGGTGGGCACCGGCCTGGCCGGCGGCTCCGCCTCGGCCTCCCTGGCGGAACTGGGCTACAACGTCAAAACCTTCTGCATC
Source organism: Syntrophobacterales bacterium (assembly GCA_023229795.1). GTDB lineage: Bacteria > Desulfobacterota > Desulfobaccia > Desulfobaccales > 0-14-0-80-60-11 > 0-14-0-80-60-11. Next base: position 4,786 of record JALNYP010000115.1, on the reverse strand, counting down.
CAGGACAGCCCCCGGCGGGCCCACAGCATCGCGGCCCAGGGGGGTATCAACGCCGCCAAGGATTATTGCAACGACAGCGACAGTGTCTGGCGGCTGTTTTATGACACCATCAAGGGCGGCGACTTCCGGGCCCGGGAGGCCAACGTCTACCGCCTGGCCCAGGTGTCCAACCTGATCATTGACCACTGCGTGGCCCAGGGCATTCCTTTTGCCCGGGAATACGGCGGCCTGCTGGGCAACCGCTCCTTCGGCGGCGCCCAGGTCTCTCGGACCTTTTACGCCCGGGGCCAGACCGGCCAGCAACTCCTGCTGGGGGCTTATAGTTCCCTGATGCGCCAGGTGGCCCGGGGGCAGGTGAAGATGTTCCCCCGCCGGGAGATGCTGGACCTGGTGATCGTGGACGGCCAGGCCCGGGGCATCGTGGTGCGCAATCTGATCACCGGGGAAATCGAACGGCATACGGCCCACGCGGTGGTGCTGGCCACCGGCGGCTACGCCAACGTCTTCTATCTGTCCACCAACGGCATGGGTTGCAACGTCACCGCGGCTTTTCGGGCTTATAAGAAAGGCGCCGGCTTTGCCAACCCCTGCTACACCCAAATTCATCCCACCTGCATCCCGGTGCACGGCGACTATCAGTCCAAGCTCACCCTGATGAGCGAGAGCCTGCGCAACGACGGGCGGGTGTGGGTGCCCAAGAAGGGCGGTGACACGCGGCGACCGGAAGACATCCCCGAAGAGGAACGGGATTACTACCTGGAGCGCATCTATCCCAGTTTCGGTAATCTGGCTCCCCGGGATATCTCCTCCCGGGCCGCCAAGCGCATGTGCGACGACGGCAAGGGCGTCGGCCCCACGGGGAGGGCGGTTTATCTGGACTTCCGCGACGCCATTCAGCGCCTGGGCCAGCCGGAGATCGCGGCCAGGTATGGCAACCTGTTCCAGATGTATGAAAAGATCGTGGCCGATGATCCCTATAAGACCCCGATGATGATCTACCCGGCCTCGCATTATGCCATGGGCGGCTTATGGGTGGACTACAATCTGATGAGCACCATCCCCGGCCTCTTTGTATTGGGGGAGGCCAACTTCTCGGATCACGGCGCCAACCGCCTGGGGGCCAGCGCCCTCATGCAGGGCCTGGGCGACGGCTACTTCGTCATCCCCAATACCATCAACGGTTATCTGGCCGGGTCCAGGTTCGCCGAGGTGACTGAGAGCCATCCGGCCTTCAAGGAGTCGGAAGCCGAAGTGGTGGCCAAGGTCAAGCGCCTGCTCGGCATCAAGGGCAAGCGGACGGCGAGTGATTTCCACCGGGAATTGGGCAACATTATGTGGGAGTACTGCGGCATGGGCCGCACCGATGAGGGTATGACCAAGGCTCGTAAATTGGTGGCCGGCGTCAAGGCGGAATTCTGGGAAAATGTCACGGTGCCGGGCTTGGAGGCCGATCTCAACCAGAGCCTGGAATACGCTGGCCGGGTGGCGGATTTTATCGAGTTCGCCGACGTCCTGCTCCTGGACGCCCTGGCCCGCCGGGAATCCTGCGGCTGCCATTTTAATGAGGCTTTCCAGACCGAAGACCACGAGGCCCTGCGGGACGACGTCAACATGAGCCACGTGGCCGTCTGGGAATATGCCGGCGAAGGCCAGGAGCCGATCTTTAACAAAGAACCGCTGGAGTTTGAATTCGTTAAATTAGCGACGAGGAGTTACAAGTGAGCGCCAAGACGATCAATCTTACCCTGAAGGTCTGGCGGCAGAGTGGCCCCACCGCCCCGGGTCGCCTGGAAACCTATAAGGCTGAAAATATCCCCACCGACGCGTCATTCCTGGAGATGTTGGACATTACCAATGAGCGGCTCACCCTGGAGGGGCAAGAGCCCATTGCCTTCGACAACGACTGCCGGGAAGGTATTTGCGGCATGTGCGGCTCGGTGGTCAATGGCCGGCCCCATGGCCCGGAGAAAGAGACCACGCTCTGCCAACTCCACATGCGCCATTTTCATAACGGCGACACGGTGGTCATCGAGCCTTTCCGGGCCCGGGCCTACCCCATTGTCAAAGACCTGGTGGTGGATCGCGGCGCCCTGGATCAAATCATCATGGCCGGCGGCTTTATCTCGGTCAACACCGGCCAGGCCCCTGAGGCCAACTCGCTGCCGGTCTCCAAGGAAAATGCCGACCTGGCCATGGACGCGGCCGCCTGCATCGGCTGCGGCGCCTGTATCGCGGCCTGCCCCAATGCCGCGGCCATGCTCTTTACCGGCGCCAAGATCTCCCAGTTCGCGCTGCTGCCTCATGGTCGCCCTGAGGCCGCTAAACGGGCCCTGGCCATGCTGGCTCAGATGGATGAGCAAGGGTTCGGCAACTGCACCAATCATAAGGAGTGCGAAATGGAGTGCCCCAAGGGCATTTCCATCAGTAATATCGCCCGCCTGAACCGGGAATGGCTCAAAGCCGCACTCTTGTCCAAGGAGAAAATCCCCGCGTAATCCTTCCGGAATCTTGCCTGGCCGCGAATGCCGCCTTATTTTCCTATCAGGGTTTACATCACCGACCTAGTGCAGGTCGCCAAAATGCTCCACTTGGCGACCTGCCGATTACGTTGCTTGCCAAGAATTCCTTCCTTTTATCCCCTCGCCCCCTTGGGGAAGAGGTTAGGGTGAGGGGTCGAAGAATCCTTTGACCACAAATACTTCAGAGGTAAAAAGGCATGTACAAGGTAACCCTCGAAGACGATGACACCGTGATCCGCGTCAAGCGGGAATTGATGAATCAGGAAACCGTCTCCAGACTTCTGGATCTCATCAATCTAACCGCGGTGCTTGACCAAAGCCGATTTGCCGACGCCAAAGGCAAGATCCTGGCCCGCATGCTGGGCTTTCCCACCGGCGCGGCGCTGCTCCGCGACCCGGTCCTCAATAAAGACGCGGCCTTCACGGAAGAGGAACGGGAAATCTTAGGTCTTAGGGGGTTATTGCCCGCCCGGGTCCAGACCATGGAAGAACAGGTAAGCCGGATGCTGGAAAATTTCCACAAAAAGCCCACGGATATCGAGAAGTTTATCTTTATGATCGGCCTCCAAAACCGTAACCGCACCCTGTTTTATCGCATGGTTATCGACTATATCGAAGAAATGATGCCCATTATCTATACGCCTACCGTAGGCCAGGCCTGTCTGGAGTATGGCCATATTTTCCGGCGCCCCCGGGGCATCTTCATTTCGGCCAAAGACCGGGGGCGCATGCCCGAACTCTTGCGTAACTGGCCCTATCGGGATATCCGCATCATCGTGGTCACTGACGGCGAGCGCATCCTCGGCCTGGGAGACCTGGGCGCCGACGGCATGGGCATTCCCGTGGGCAAGCTGGCGCTGTACACCGCCTGCGCCGGCATCCACCCCTCCCAAAGCCTCCCGATCACCCTCGACGTGGGCACCGAAAACGAGGCCCTGCTCAACGATCCTCTCTACATCGGGCTGAAACAGCGCCGTTTGCGCGGCGCGGCCTACGATGATTTTGTCGAGGAATTCATGGTCGCGGTGGCAGAAGTCTTTCCCCGCACCCTGGTCCAACTGGAGGATTTCGGCAACCTCAATGCCTTCCGGCTGTTGGAGCGCTACCGCGAGCGCATCTGTCTCTTCGATGACGACATCCAGGGCACCGCGGCCATGACCCTGGCCGGGTTATATTCCGCTTTACGGATCAAGGGGGGCAAGCTTCAGGATCAAACTTTGCTCATCGTGGGCGCGGGCGAAGCCGGGCTGGGCATCGCCGACCTGACTGTGGCCGCCCTGGTAGCCGAAGGCTTATCCCAGGAAGAGGCCCGCCGATGCTGCTGGTTTGTGGATTCCAAGGGCCTGGTGGTGAAAAGCCGCAGCGATCTGAACGGCCATAAACTCCGCTATGCCCATGACCGCGAGTCCATCTTTGACTTGCAAGACGTGGTGGAAGCCCTGAAGCCCACTGCCTTGATCGGTGTGGCCGGAAAGCGGAAATTATTTACCAGCCCCATCCTGGAAACTATGGCCAAGGTGAATGAACGGCCCATAATTTTCGCCCTGTCCAACCCGACCTCCAAGGCTGAATGCACCGCGCAAGAAGCTTATGCCGGCACAGCAGGGCGGGCAATCTTTGCCAGCGGCAGCCCCTTTGCCCCCGTTACCCTGGAGGGGAAGACCCTGGTGCCGGGCCAGGGAAACAATGTCTACATTTTCCCGGGCGTCGGACTGGGCTTGATCGCCTCCGGGGCCCGGCACGTCATTGATGAAATGTTTTTTGTGGCGGCTAAGGTCCTGGCCCAGGCCGTATCGGCCGACGACCTGGAGCAAGGCCGGGTCTTTCCGCCCCTGCCTCGAATCCGGGAAGTCTCGGCCACCATCGCCGCCGCAGTGGCCGAAGTGGCCTACCAACGCGACCTGGCCACCAAACCCAAACCCGACGACCTCCCCGCCTACATCAAATCCCTGATGTACGAGCCGAAATATCAGAGTTACGTTTAGGCCCTGGAGGGCCGGGTGAATCATCTATATGTTTTATAAATATATCAATTCCCTCTTCACTTGTTAATTGGCGCGGCACTACTGTGACCCGTTTATTAAATTTGCTTCTCTGTATGGACTTTATTATTAATGATATAGCTGCTTTTACCACTTCCTAACTCAAGTTTCGCACCAAGTAATGACTGATAATTACTTATTATTGCTTTAAAAAGTCATAAATGAAATGGAAAGGGCTCCAGATTTGTGGTAAGTTAAGACTGCGAAATCGTTAACAAAAACCAC
>JALNYP010000025.1 GCA_023229795.1 Syntrophobacterales bacterium | reverse complement strand
AGCTATCTTTCTAAATTAAATCAACCTGTTACTTCACCTAAGATAACACTTTCCGAGTTAAAACGTGATTGAAAAATTACCCTTTATTAAATTATTTCAGCCAGATATCCTTTCTGGATGAGAACTAGCTAACTCTTCATTTGGCAAGGAATTCATAGAGATTCTTTGGAAGTTATAAAGAAAATACGATTTGGAATTTTCTATACTGAGCTCATCAAAGGCGATTTTGAACATTCTGAGTATCTCTGGTCTATGTTCTGAAAGCCAAACTCGAATATCATCCTTCCCGCCGCTTGCATAGCCCTGGAAACCCATTTGATGTAGCGTCTTTAACCATCTCCAAAGTTGCTCAAGTTGCTTCGGGAGGCTGGACTTAAGGACCCTTTCAATCATGTGCGTGAATGCAGATCCAACCTCAAAAACTTTCCGTCGGATTAGATTGATATTATCACCACTTAGATTGCAGAGTTCCTCCAGAATATCTGGTAGGGTCTCTGTTGGAAGCGAATATGTGAGGTTAAATAATCCTCCAATTCTGTTTTCGTCAGGGCCATCGAGCATATCCTTGAAAACAGAGAGGACATCGGCAGGGCCGAACTGGGAGGTATAAATGCGTGAGAGGATTTCGGCCCTTAATCTAACCGAACCTGGATCACCCGATAAAGTCGATCTGAAAATATCTGCAACTGCCAACCCGCCGTCTGGTACCACTCGTAAAAGCGCCTCCATGGCATCTGAGCGCTCTCGATATGGAGCCTCATTATTCGTTAATATCTCTAACAAAATAGGCCGCAGCTGTGCTAGCGAGGGACCATTAATGATGGCGTCAAGAACAACACTCCGCAAATGGAAGCTCGAGTCCGAATCTGATAAGACTCTTTGAAAAGACTCAACCATGTCTGGGCCGGAAAGTGCTCCAAGAAGACTGTCGGACCAATTATCGCGGCGAAACCATGGATCAGTCTCAGATAGCGTTTGTAAAGCGCTCAGTAACAACTGCCGATTATAGGGTGATAGGGTAGCAGGATCTCCGTACATCAAGATCCCATAAGGATCATTTATAATTAGTATTTCAGCATGTTCTGGGAGAAGTGTTGCGAGCCAAGCGTGAAGACCCCGCAACTCCGGTGCTGGTTGCCCTTCGATTGCGATCAAACTTTGAACTCGGCGAACAGGGAGGCCGCTACGTATCTGCTCAGCCAGCCATTTTGCAGCGATAAACTCTGCTATTGTTCGGTGAATATAAGAAACCGCTTGCTGCTCTGCTTCGACCGCAGAAAAAGCTCTTCTCATCAGACATGCTTGTACCATCCCGAGATTGTTAAAAGGCACACTTCGATAAGTCGGGAAATCTTTCTGTAGCTGACTTTCTAAAAGACTGATTCCCACAACACCGGAAATTAAAATTGAAGCACAGGCTAAACCAGCGGGAGCTACTAGCTCTTCGGCGCTATATTGCCCCAAACCCGGCCCCATTTTAGTTCGGTTATGCTCCGAGAGAAGAATCAGGCTTGCTCTTTCGTAAAGGTCACGCCTTGTCTTTGGCCATATGCCATGGTCCACAACATCTGAAAGCATGATCAAGGTCTGTGGATTGCCCAAGAGTTCTTCAAGCCCGTGTCGGTGGGCTTCTTTGACAAACTCTTTGGTGGCCTCAACCCCTTTTTCATGCAGGATCGTCGCGATTTCTCCTTCATTAAGTGGTTCGAGGTTCAAGACAACATATTGGCTATCTCCAAAGTAGCTTTGGAATAGTGAAAGATCGGTTTTACCCAGCCAATCAGCAACACGACAAGACAGGCGAACACGAGGCCGCCCAAGCTGGACTAATAATTTAATAACCTCAATGATCGCGTTCTTGTCATCAACTCGTGAACGGAACTCGTCTAAGCCATCGAGATAGAGGATTCTTTCTTCAAATCCCATCCCTCCTGCCGCGAGGAACTGGCGGACTGAGAGAAATTTTGCATGTTCTATTTCTGCGGCTGCTGCAAAAGTGTATGTCTTCCCAGAACCTGGGTCTCCCAAAAGAATTATATTTGGGATTTCGAGATAGCTGGAAAATGTTCCCGGTGAATCGCCGTATGACTGCCCATCATGTGGTTCGATTTTGCGAACTGTGCGGTGAATAACCATATTCATATTTCTTCAAGGTTGTTCATTATTCATGTACTTAACATTATCTATCGAATAGATTCTACTTTATCACCTAATTATTAGATAATTATTTATATTGCTATCTGATTCGAATGTCAAGGATGGGAAATCCCCCCCCCTTATAACGAAGAATAAAAAGTATTCCTATGCTAATCTGAGGCTCGGGAGGCGATAACTACTATGAAATACGCCCTTTAGATAAGAATAAAAAGAATTTTCTATGGTTATCATATCTACATCTCCCTTCCGGTCAGCGCGTAAACTTTAGTAATCAAGGCAAGATTAATCCGGTCTCGATTTGAGGGTGGTAAGATCAAGTCGGGCTGAATAGATTTTACGCAGCCACCTGATGCCAAGTTGCGCCCATAGAAGTTAAGGAAACCCTTGATCTGTAGGGGCGCACCTGAGGGCGCGCCCTCAATCCCGGGCGGACACATAGGTCCGCCCCTACGAGAGATAAATTATCTGTTTGGTCGCATCTTGGTATGACCTCATTTTCCTCGAGCAGCCTGCCTGAATCTGTGCCTGGCATTTAGCGCAGCCGTACAACCCCATTTCAAAATTAGTTTTTTCTGTCATCCTGAGCAGAGAGAAGGGTCTCAAGTATTTAAAAATGCGAGATTCTTCGCTTCGCTCAGAATGACAATGCAGAATAATAAGGTTTTGAAATGGCTTGCAGGGCTTGGCCTAGGCCTCCAGCATCGGTACTACTACTGCCCCAGGCTGTTCAACTGCAAGGTGATGGGGGCGGTGGCCGCGGCGGGGCCGTCGAACTGGATGGGGCCGGGGAAGCGGTAGTGGTCTCCTTCGGCCCACTTTTGGCGCTCCTGCTCCAGGAGCTTGAAGGCCGGCGCGTCCAGGTCCACCTTTTGTTTGGCGATGACCAGTTCGAGGCGGCCCCGGCGCTCCTCCAGATGCATCAGGGGGGGAAGGGGGATGCCGAGGGGCCGCCAGTCGGCGACCGGCAGGTGCAGGTCCTGGAGGGCCGCCATGTAGCCGGTGGCGCCGTTGGCCAGAAGGCTGTAAGCCGTGTACCCCAGGTTATAGCCGTAGTCGCAGTCGAACTTGGTAGGGAAGGTGCCCCGGCCGTCATAGCCGTAATAGTGATTCTGGGTCTTGAAGGTCCCCTTGTAGAGGCCTTTGGCCCGCTGCTTGCGCAGATAGGTGGCCACCATCTCGAGGAGGATGCGCTCGGTGTTCACCAGGGAAAACGGGAAGTTGCCGTGGCTGTCCCGGGGGAGGAGCAGACCTTTCTGCAGCAGGGAGGGGAAACCCAGGAAGACCCGGCTGTCGTAGTCCCGCCAGATATCGCTGTTGTCAATGAGCTGGACCTGGTCTTCGAAGGGCAGCTTGTGGAAGGATTCTTCCTCGGAGGCCGTCCGGTTGTAGGCCGCGATGATGTAACTGATCTTGATGATCAGGACGTTGACTTCGTGGATGAACTCGAGGATGCCCTCGGGAATCAGGATGGTGCCGTAATTTTTGCCGGCTTGGGCCCGGGCCACGATGACGTCGGCAATGAGGCGCACCACGCTGTGGATGGTGAGCTCCTTTTCCTCGATCTCTTCGCCGATCAGGATGACGTTGGGGTGGGTCTGGAAGGCCACCTCCAGGGCGATGTGGCTGGCGCTGCGGCCCATGAGGCGGGTGAAATGCCAGTACTTGAGGTCGGACTTGCAATCGGAGTTGAGATTGCCGACTTCGGTGGCAAAGGCCATGCAGGCCGAATGAAACCCGAAGGGGATCTGGAGCAGGCCCGGCACCTGGAGATCGCCGTCGATGGTCTTGGGGATGCCGATGACCTGGGTGCCGCAGCCCCTAAGGTTTTCCGCCAGAAACGCGGCATTGGTGTTGGAATCGTCGCCCCCGACCACCACCAGACCGGAGAGCTGCAAGGCGCCGCAGGTTTCCCGGCACTTCTTCATCTTGTCGGGGGTGTCGATCTTATCCCGGCCGGTGCCCAACATGTGAAAACCGCCGGAATTGAGGTAGTGGGCCACCATATCGCCGGTAATCTCGACGTGCTTATCGGTAATGATGCCTTTGGGGCCGGCCAGAAAGCCGATCACCTGGTTGTCGGGATGGGCCTGCTTGGCGGCATGGAAGAGGCCGGCGATGACGTTGTGGCCGCCCGGGGCCGGACCGCCGGAGAGCACGACGCCCAGACGCAGGGGTTTGACCGGGCGGGACGGGCCGTTGGGCAGGATTTCCAGCAGCTTATTCTTGCTCACAAAGGGCAACTGTTCCCGGGCCACTCGGAGGACTTCCAGGTCCACGCCCTCGAGGGGGCGGGTGAGGCCGGCGCCGGCGGCCAGGCGCGGACACAGGTGCGGCTGGTAGGAGCGGCGCTGAGCCCGAAACGTGGTTTCGTTGCCAAGCAGGGCCTCGATTTTAGTTTGCCGGGGGTCGCTCGCCATCACCAATCTCCTTTTCCATTGCGGTACGGGGTGGCGCAGGCTAAAGCCTGCGGCTACATAAAGGGTGGGTATATACCGCCTTTTTCATCTAAACTATTTCATCAAGGCTTTCAAGCCCCGCACGTTGTCGGCCAGGGGCTGGGCGTTGAAGAGGCCCGAGCCGGACACGAAGACGTCGGCGCCCGCGGCCGCCAGGTCGCCGATGGTGTCTAGCTGGACCCCGCCGTCCACCTGGATGAGGACGTCCAACTCCTGCTCATCGATCATCTGGCGCAGGCGGCGGACCTTGGGGAGCACGCCCGGGATGAATTTCTGGCCGGAAAAGCCGGGATTTACGGTCATCAAGAGGACCATGTCCACCTCTTTCAGGACATATTCCAGGCAGTTCAGGGGCGTGGCGGGGTTCAGGGTCACGGTGGCCTTGGCCCCGGCCTCCTTGATCTGCTGGATGAGGCGTTCCAGGTGGAGCGTGGCCTCGACGTGGATGCCCAGCCAATCGGCGCCGGCCTCGACGAAGGCCTCGACGTAACGCTCGGGATTGCTGATCATCAGGTGGACGTCCAGGGGGAGTTGGGTGGCCCGGCGGATGGCCCGGGTCACTGCGGGGCCGATGGTGATGTTGGGGACGAAATGGCCGTCCATGACGTCCACGTGAATCCAATCGACGCCGGCCTGCTCCGCGTCCTTGACCTGCTCCGCCAGCCGTCCGAAGTCCGACGATAAAATCGAGGCTGAAATCTTTCCCATGGGTGCTCCCGTTCTTCCTATTTTACCACCTGTAAGGTAGGCTTCCAGGTCAACTTAATCCTTGTTGCGGGGAAAAATCAAGGCGGGAATGACCTGGAAAATATTTTTCTGAGGATAAGCAAGTTTGCAGCACCAACCAGTGGCGCAGGCTGAAGCCTGCGGCTACCATGTCTGACCAGGTATTTCTGAATTTTCTGCCGGTTCAGGCTCAGTTGCACTTTTAAGTAAGAAAAGCCTCGCCCGTAGGTAGGGGCGCACCTGCGAGTGCGCGCCCAAACCGGGCGGACACATAGGTCCGCCCCTACGAAAAGATGAATTACTTTTATGAGGGCAATTCGGGATCAGGCCTGTAAAGTCGGGTCGGCCTGGGGTAAAGCCGCGGCTGCGGCCAGGTCGAGGAACCAGCGGAGACCGCCGGTTTGCGGTTGGATGAGTTGGGCCGGCAGGCGCCGGGGATCAGAGGGGCCGTGGAGCACCTCTCGTACGACCGCGGCCTTGCCGCCGCCCGCCACCAGGAAGGCCACCCGGCGGGCCTGGTTGAGGAAGGGCGCGGTCAGGGTGACCCGGTAGAGGTTTTGGCCGGACAGGTAAACTTCGGAGGCCCAGCGCATGGTTTCCTCCAGGACCGGCGTCCCCGGGAAGAGTGAGGCGGTATGGCCGTTGTCCCCCAGGCCCAACAGGACCAGGTCCAGGCGGGGCGGCTGATCGCCGAAGAACTCCCGGAGTTCGGCTTCGTAGGCCCGGGAGGCGGCGGCCGGGTCCCGGGAGCAATCGAGGGGGTGGATCTGGGCCGGGGGGATGGGCACGCGGTCCAGCCAGGCGGCCCGCGCCAGGCGTGCGTTGCTCAAGGGATTATCCAGGGGGACGCAGCGCTCATCTCCCCAGAAAATATGGAACCGGTCCCAGGGGGCCTGTTCGGCCAGGGGCGGGGAGGCCAGGAGTTCATAAGTGCGCCGGGGGGTGCCGCCCCCGGACAGGGCCAGGCTGAACCGGCCCCGGGCGGCCACGGCCTGCCGGGCCTGGGCGACGATGAAGGCCGCGGCGGCCCGGCTCAAGGACTCCAGGTCGGGATAGACCTCGATCACGGCTGCACCATGGTGACCCGGCAGACGGCCTGGTCATCCTGACATTGCAAGACGGTGGGCAGGGCCCAGCTATGGCCGTCATGGGCGAGCAAACTCTCGGCGGCCTCGGGACCCCAGGCGCCGGCCTGATAGTTGGGAAAGTCCGTGGGCCGGATGGTGTCCCAGGCCTGGAGGATGGGCATGAGGATGGACCAGGCGGCCTCGGTCTGGTCGGCCCGCATGAACAGGGTGGCATCCCCCCACATGACGTCCAGCAAGAGGGTTTCGTAGGCCTCCGCGGGCGTCGATTTAAAGGCCTCCCGGTAAAAGAACTGCATGAGCACGGGGGACAGGCGCATGGTGGGACCCGGATACTTGGCCTCGAAGCGCAGAAAGATGCCTTCCTCGGGCTGAATGGCGATGATGAGCCGGTTGGGCCGCCAATCCATCACCGAGGCGGCCGGGAAGCTCTGGTGGGGGACGCCTCTGAACTGGATGGAGACCTCGGAAATCTTGGCGGGCAGGCGTTTGCCGGTGCGCAGATAAAAGGGCACTCCCTGCCAGCGCCAGTTGTCCACATAGAGCTTGACCGCGGCGAAGGTGTCGATGGCCGAATCCGGGGCCACGTTGGTTTCGGAGCGGTAGCCCTTGACCGGTTGCCCGCCGATAAGGCCGGAGCCGTACTGGCCGCGCACCGCGTGGCGATGGACCAGCTCCGGGAAAATGGGGCGGATGGCCCGGAGCACGTCCACTTTTTTGTTGCGCACTTCGTTGTCGCCGAAGGAGATGGGCGGCTCCATGGCAATGAGGCACATGATGGTCAGCAGGTGATTCTGGATCATGTCCCTTAAGGCTCCGGCATGGTCGTAGTAGTGGCCGCGGCTGCCCACGCCGTCGCTTTCGGCCACGGTGATCTGCACATGCTCGATATAGTGGCGGTTCCAGACGGGCTCAAACAGGGTGTTGGCAAAGCGGAAGGCCAGGATGTTCTGGACCGTTTCCTTGCCCAGGTAATGATCGATGCGGAAAATCTGGGATTCCTGGAAAATCTCCCCCAGGTCGCGGTTCAATTGCCGGGCGGAGTCCAGGTCATGGCCGAAGGGCTTCTCCACGACGATGCGGGACCGTTTGCGGTCCTGGTTCAGCCTGGCCTTGCCCAATTCCCGGGCCACCGGGCCAATCATGGCGGGCGGCAGACTCAGGTAAAAGATGCGGTTGGCCTTAGTATCCCAGACCTTATCCCGGTCCGCCAACTTTTTGGCCAACTCGCCGAAGACCTCGGGGTTATCCAGGTCCGCGGCCATGAAACTCAGATGGGCGGCAAAGGCCTGCCACTCCTCGTCCCTGGTCGGGCCCCGCCGGGAAAACTTGTCCACGCCTTCCTGGAGATGCTCGCGGAATTCCTCGTCGGTGGTGTGGCGGTGGCCGGTGCCGATGATCAGAAAGCGCTCCGGCAACCAGTTGTCCAGATAAAGATTGTAGAGCGCGGGGATGAGTTTGCGCCAGGAGAGGTCGCCGGCGCCTCCGAAGATGACGAAGACTGTGCTCTCCGGCCGGGGATCGGTTCCCATAAAAACCTCCAGTTCAAAGTTCAAGGTTCCGAGTTCAAAGTTCTAAAGCTCTTAACCCTGAACCTTGAACCTGAACTTGAACCCCTTCATTACTTATCCCACTCGGTATGGAAGGAGCCAGGAGTATCGAGGCGTTCGTATTGGTGAGCCCCGAAGAAGTCCCGCTGAGCCTGAATCAGGTTGGCCGGGAGCACGGCGCTACGATAGGCGTCGAAATAACCCAGGGTCGCCATCAAGGCCGGAGCCGGCAGACCCAGGCCGGCGGCCACTTGCACCACCTGGCGCAGGTCAGCCTCCCGGGCCAGGAAGGCTTGCGCCAGATGGGGGTCCATGAGGAGGTTGGGCAGATCGGGCCGGGCTTTGTAGGCGGTGCGGATATCTTCCAGGAGGGTGGCCCGGATGATGCAGCCGCCCCGCCAGATACGGGCCACGGCCTCCAGGTCCAGGTTATAGGTATAGGCCAGGGAGGCGCGCTGGAGCAGAGCCAGGCCCTGGGAGTAGGTGGCGATCATGCTGGCGTACAGGGCGTTTTTCACCTGCTCGATGAAGCGCGGCCGGTCCCCCTCGAAGGTGTAGGTGGGTCCGGCCAGAAATTTGGCGGCGTTCTGGCGCTCCTCTTTGTAGCCCGACAGGTCCCGCATGACCACGGCGGCGTCGATGGTGGGGGTGCCCACCTGGAGGTCCATGGCGTCCCAGGAGGTCCACATGCCGGTGCCTTTCTGCTTGGCCTTATCGAGGATCATATCCACCAGGAACCGGCCGGTCCGGTCGTCCTTCCGGGTGAAGATTTTAGCGGTGATTTCCAGGAGGAAGGAGTTGAGTTCCGCCTGGTTCCACGCGTCATAGATCGGGGCCAGTTCGGCCGGGGTCAGGCCCAGGCCCCGTTTGAAGAGATCGTAGGTCTCGACGATGAGCTCCATGAGGCCGTATTCGATGCCGTTGTGGACCATCTTGACGTAATGGCCGGCGGAGCCCGGTCCCAGATAGGCGACGCAGGGGTCGCCGTTGACGTGGGCCGCGGCCGCCTCCAGGATGGGACCCACCCGATCATAGATGTCCCGGTGGCCGCCGGGCATGAGACTGGGGCCGCGGCGGGCGCCCTCTTCCCCCCCGGAGATGCCCATACCCATGTAATGGAGTTTTTTAACGGCCAGGAATTTGAAACGCCGGTTGGTGTCGGTGAAATGGGAGTTGCCGGCGTCGATGATGAGATCGCCGGGCTCAAAGAGGGGGAGCAGTTCCCGGATCACCGCGTCCACCGGATCGCCGGCCGCCACCAGCAGGATGACGGCCCGGGGCTTTTTGAGCAGGCCGACGAACTCATTGAGGTCATAGCCGGCTTTGATGGGCCGGGAGCCGACTTCGCCCGCCATGAAGTCCCTGGTCTTCTCTGTGGTGCGGTTATAGGCCGCCACGGTAAAGCCGTGGTCCGCCATGTTGAGGACGAAATTGCGCCCCATAGTCCCCAGGCCGATGAGGCCGATGTCACAATCCTGGCTGGTCATATCATTCTCCGCTGCTCTGGAAAGTTCAAAGTTCAAAGTTCAAGGTTCAGTTCAAGGTTCAAGGCAGGGTGCGCACCGTGCACCAGGATAAACGTCCATGATCTGGTGAGGTTCACCTCCGAGGAGGAAAAATCCCCCCTGCCCCCCTTTTTCCAAGGGGGGTTTTAAAGTCCCCCTTTGGCAAAGGGGGATTTAGGGTGATTTTGGTTTTCACGGTAAAAGCTCATAAGCGATTGCTCGTGGCTCACGCCTATTCCTCCAGCCCCAGGTCCCTCAGAGTCTGGCGGGTGGAGTCGAACCCCTGGTGCAGAATCCCGATCAGGCCCAGGCTCCGGGCGATCTCCACGAACAGGGCCCGGTCGTCGATGTAGACGGAACGGGCCGGGTCCGCCTGGGAGATGTCCAGGGCGATGCGGTACATGTCCGCGTCCGGTTTGCGGAAATGGACGAAACAGGAGGACACGAAAAAATCGATGAACGCGGTCATGGTGAACTTCTTGATACGATGAATGGTGAGTTCCCGGCCTTCATTGCTGATGGCCGCCACCCTGAGCCGGTATTTCCACTTGAGGGCGCTTACCAGGTTGATCATGTCAACCTTGGGCTGGGATTGGGCGAACATGAATTCTTTGAAGGCTTCCCGGGTGAAGGGCCGTTCCTGATAGAACACTACCTGGCTCAGGTAGGTGTCCAGACTCAGTTTGCCCTGCTCGTAGGTGTCGAAGCTCATCTTGTGCCGGTCGTTCAGATCGTCCAGGTCCAGGGCGAATTTTTGGGCCGCGTCCCGGCGAGCTCGGCGGTCCCAGCCGTTGGTGAGCAGGACGCCGCCGATATCCAGAAACAGGTGGGTAATCCTGGTGGTCATGAGGGTCATCCCGGCAGGGCCTCCCGGCGTTTGCGCTCCAGGGTGCCCATAAGGGAGTCGAAGGGCTTATTGAACTTGTCGACGCCTTCGTCTTCCAATTGCTGGGTGGCCTGGTTGAGGTCGAGCCCCAACTCCGGCAGGCGCTGGAGATAAGCGGCGGCCCGGTCCACCCCTTCGGCCAGGCGGGCGGCGGGTTGGCCGTGGTCGCGGTAGGCCTCGATGGTCTCCGGGGGCAGGGTGTTCACCGTGTTAGGGCCGATGAGGGGCTCGACATACTTGACGTCGGGATAGGCCGGATTCTTGGTGCTGGTGCTGGCCCACAGGAGGCGCTGGGGCCGGGCTCCCTTCGAGACCAGGGCTTGAAAGCGGGCGCTGCCGAAAATCTCCTGGTAGATGGTATAGGCCACCTTGGCGCTGGCGATGGCCACCTGGCCGATGAGCTCTTTGGCTCCCAGGGCCTGGGGTCCGCTGGCAGCGGCCAGGGCCTCCAGCTGGGGGTCCAGGAGTACGTCGATGCGGCTCAAGAAGAAACTGGCCACGGAGGCCACCCGGAGGGGTTTACCCTGGGCGGCCCGGGCCTCCAGGCCGGCGATATAGGCCTCGGCCACTTCCCGGTAGCGGGGCAGCCCGAAGAGCAGGGTGACGTTGACGTTGATCCCTTCGCTGATGAGCTGCCGGATGGCGGGCAGGCCCTCCTTGGTGGCCGGGATCTTGATAAAGACATTGGGGCGGCTCAGGGCCTGCCAGAGGCGGCGGGCCTCGGCAATGCTGCCCTGGGTGTCGCGGGCCAGGTGGGGATTGACTTCGAGGCTGACAAAGCCGTCTGCGCCGTCCAGCCGGTCGTAGTGAGGCCGGAAAAGGTCCGCGGCGCGCTGCACGTCCTCCACCGTGAGGACCTCGTAGATGGCCTGAATGCTCCGGCCCGCCTGGGCCAGGGTGCGGATGGACGCATCGTAATCGCGGCTGCCGGCAATGGCCTTCTCGAAGATGGCGGGGTTGGAGGTCACTCCCTTAAGCCCGTCGTCGTCGATGAGCTTTTGGAGTTCCCCGTTGTCGATCATCTGCCGGCGGATATAATCCAGCCAGATGGACTGGCCGAACGCGGCCAATTTCAGCAAAGGGTTCTCTCTCATGCCGGTTTCTCCTGTCTTTCCAATGCCTTGATCTTGTCGAGACGCCGCTTGAAGCGCTCCGCGCCTTTGAAACGGGCCTTCAGGAAGGTCTGGATCAGGTCCCAGGCCAGGGCATAGCAGGTCACCCGGCCTCCCAGACACATAATGTTCATGTCATCGTCTTCGACGCCTTGATGGGCCGAGAAGGGGTCGGTGATGAGGGAGCCCCGCACGCCCGGGATTTTGTTCACCGCCACGCAGGCTCCCACGCCGCTGCCGCAAAAGGCGATGCCCCGCTCCACTTCGCCCTTGGCCACGGCCCGGGCCAGGGGGACTACCAGGTCGGGGTAGTCGTCCTGGGGGGCGTGCTCGTGGGCGCCGTAGTCCACCACCTCGTGGCCCAGGGTCTTGAGGTCTTCCTTCATCTGTTCCTTGAGTTCGAAGCCACCGTGATCCGCGGCGATGCCTACACGCATAGAGGTCACCCTTTCTCTGTTTGATAGAGAATTCCCGGTTATGGGGAATGCCCTAAAATCCCCCCTAGCCCCCCTTTTTCAAAGGGGGGAACTGGAAGGAATTGCGTCTTAAGTCCCCCTTTGGAAAAGGGGGATTTAGGGGATTTCAAGATCAGCAATCGGCATAAATTCATGGCAAACCATGAATTGCCAATGGCAGGGGCGGGGTTCCTCCGCCCAATTATTAGCCCCTCTCATGCCAGGGCGGGGAGACCCCGCCCCTACGCGGACTATCCTTACTTTATCTGTCTCACCAGTTTCACGATGGCCTGCCGGGAAATCTCTTCAAAATCAAGGAGTTCCGCGGGCTTGCCGCTCTTGGGTTTTTTGGTCACCGCCAGGGAATAGACGGGCACCGGGTGAGGCGCCAGGGCCGAGCGCACCGCCTCGCCGATGCCGCCTTCGGGATAGTGGTCCTCTACAGTGATCAGGGCCTTGGTGGCCCGGGCCGCGTCCATCAGGGTAGCCGCGTCCACCGGCTTGACGCTGTAAAGATCGATGACCCGAATCTGGATGCCCTCTTGGTTCAGTTCGTCGTAGGCGGCCAGGGCCTCGAACAGGGTGACTCCGGCCGCGATGACCGTGGCCACATCCTGGGGGCTTTGACGCAGGACCTTGCAGCCGCCTATCGGGAATTGCTCTTCGGGGCCATAGATAATGGGAGTAGCGCCGCGGCTGGTGCGGATATAGGCGGTGCCGTGGTGTTTCAGGGCCTCTTCCACCAGGCGCTCGGCGGACACCGCGTCCGCGGGGTAGAGCACTACGCCGTCCAACATCGTCCGGAACATGGCCAGGTCTTCCAGGCCCATCTGGGAGGGCCCGTCTTCGCCGATGGAGACGCCGGCGTGGGAGCCGCAAAACTTGAGGTTGGGCTCGGTGTACTGGCTCATGCGTATCTGATCGAAGGCCCGGGAGAAAAAGGCCGCAAAGGTGGAGACAAAGGGGATCTTGCCGCGGGTGGCCAGCCCCAGGCCGGCGCCCACCATGTTCTGTTCGGCGATGTACATTTCGAAAAATTTCTGGGGATAGGCGTCCTCGAAGGTCTCGGCATAGGTGGAGTTGCTGACCTCGCCGTCCAGGCTCACCAGGTTGGGGAACTGGGGATAGAGGCGCTTCAAGGCGTTGCCGTAAGCCTTGCGGGTGGCCAGGGAATCGCCCAACTTGTAGGCCAGGGGGGCCGCGGGCTTAGGCGCCACCGCCGGCGGCTTTAAATCGAGAGGGGCGGTCACCGTGCCCCGGACCGCGTGATCAACGGGGCCCAACTCCGGGAGGGCCCGCGCCAGTTCTTCTTTATTCAAGGTCTTGCCGTGCCAGCCGTTTTTGTCTTCGATGAAGGAGACCCCTTTGCCCTTGATGGTGCGGGCGATGATCATGACGGGTTTGTCGGCGTCGGTCACGGTCATGGCCCGGTTGTAAGCCGCCAGGACCTCGGGAAAGGAGTGGCCGTCAATCAGGATGGTCTCCCACCCGAAGGCCTTGATGCGCTCTTCATAGGCCATCAGGTCGTGGCCGTACATGGTGGCGCCCCGCTGGCCCAGGCGGTTGACGTCCAGGACGCCCACCAGGTTGTCCAGCTTATAGTGGGCCGCCAACTGCATAGTCTCCCACTGGGAGCCCTCGGCCATTTCGCTGTCGCCCAGGAGCACGTAGGTGGTATAGGGGAGCTTATCCAGGTACTTGGCGTTCAGGGCAATGCCGAGGCCGATGGACAGGCCCTGGCCCAGGGAGCCGGTGGCCGCTTCGGTGTAGCGGAAGGTCATGGTGGGATGGCCTTCGAGGGGGCTGCCGAACTGGCGATAGGTCTTCAACTCGTCGTCGGTGAGCCGGCCGGCCGCGGCCCATAAGGCATAAAACAGCGGCGAGGCGTGGCCTTTGGAGAAAATCAGCCGGTCGTTGTTGGGGTGCTTGGGGTTATCCAGGTCGTAGCGGAAGATGCCGCCGAACATGAGGCCGGCCATGAGTTCGGTGGCCGACAACGACGAGGTGGGGTGGCCGGAGCCGGCCCGGGTGGTCATGGTGAGGATATTATAGCGGATCAGGGTGGCCAGTTTTTTCAGGTGTTCCAATGTGGGGGCGTCAGGCATGTCGCACTTCCTCCTTGGCTGATCTCGATAAACGGCTGGGAGGCGGGGACTACCGCCCCGGCCCAGGAATTTCGATGCTGGTCCCTGCACAGGCTGGAAAGCCGGTGCCACCTCCTTTGGGTCCAGACCCGAGAACCAGGCCAGTCCCCATTGAGGAACCGAAAAGTTTAACGGCTTCTTAATTAACCTAAGAACGAAGCTTCAGCTTTGCAACATCCGGGGGCTATAAAGCCGGTTCATTCGGAGTGCACCGGAAAGGTCAATTCGGCCCCGCAGGCCCCGATGATGGCGACCAAAGGGGTCAAGGAGCAGATCAGGGCCAGGTAAACCAGGCCGGGCCAGTGGGGCAGCCCGGCCAGGATATCAGGTTCCAGCCAGCGCCAGATGAAGGCCCCGGTACCCACCAGCAGCAGCAGGGGGGACAGGATAACCTTGATGACTATGGGTTTGAGCCAGCGGGATTCGTAGTTCAGCCACCAGGTGAACCAGCCGGTGAGGATGGTCGGCGGAGTGAAGAGCACGCCGCCGCCCAGGCAGTGGAAGCCGGTGACCTCAAAGGATTTGATGCCGGTGAGGAGGAAAAGCAGGGTGAAGGCGGTGGCCGCAATCATGAAGACGATGGGGAAATGAACCAGCATGGGGTGGGGATGGCGGCGGAGGAGCGGCACCTTGTGCATGAACCGCTGCCACCGCTCCCGGGCCGAAGCAGTTTGAGGCTCAGGGGCCGGAGTAGGCAAGGCCTCGGCTTCGAGAACCCCTACCTGGGGATAGCGTTCGAAGACCTCTTCGCCGTGGGGGGCGTCCGGAAACTCGGAGGTCAGGTCGCCGCCGGCTGTATGCTGGGCCATGTGCTGGCCGGCGTCCCACAAATCGCTGCCGCTGACGTCGTAGACCTTGCCCTGAAAGGCGATATACACGGGCTGTCCCTGGCTGCCGTCAAATTCCGCCAAGTCCTCGAGAGAGAATTTTTTCAGCTCATCAGGCAATGGTTGATCCTCTGGATGATGCTGATCCCCTGGACGGCATCCCGGCGTCAGGGGGCAATGGGGTCTTTTCCTGGAGCAGAGACCGGTACGTCAACAGGGCGGCCACGACCATGGGCCCGACCCCCAGGAAGATAAAGACGAGATCGCCGGGCAGACGGCACCACTCGATGAGGCGCACGAAGCTTTGGCCCGTATAGGCCAGGCTGCGGGCATGCCAGTAGCCGTTGGTCAGGACGTCGTAAAACTGCAGGACCCCGCCGGGGAAGAGATTGCCCACCACCATGAGTGCGGCGTGGCCGTGGTTGGGGGTCAGGATGGTGCCCACTTCGAAGTAGCTGACGATGGGCAGGTTGATGAGAAATCCGAAGATGCCGGCCCCCACGAAATTCCAAAAGCCCACGGCCATGAGGAAATAAAAGGTCCATTTATGCGGCATGGCGAGATTCTGGCCGCAGACCCGGCATTCGCCCCTGGTGAGCTTGACGAAGTCCCAGGCATCCAGGGTCAACAGGGTCAGGGGCACCACTTCCATGGCGGAAAACAGGGCGGACAGGCCCAGGTTGACGTTGGTCTGGCCGGTCCAATACCAGTGGTGGCCGGTGCCGATGATGCCGCTCCCCAAAAAGAGGATGGCGTCCAGATAGACCACCCGGGCTGCGGTCTGGCGGGAGACCACCCCCAGTTGCAGGAAGGTGACGGCCACCATGGCGGTCACCAGGAGTTCGAAGAAGCCCTCCACCCAGAGGTGGATGATCCAGAAGCGCCAGTTGTCCACCACGGTGTAGTTGGTGGCGCTGCCGAAGAAGAACGCGGGCAGGTAGAAGACCGGGATAGCCAGGGCGGCGAGCATGAACAGGATGGCAATCTCCCGGCGCTCGGGGTTCTTGAAGGCCGGGGCCAAGGCCCGGTACAGGAGGCCGGCCCAGAGGAGCAGGCCTGCGGCCAGCAGGAACTGCCAGCCGCGGCCCAGGTCCAGGTATTCCCAGCCCTGGTGGCCGAACCAGAACCAGAGACGGCCCAGGAGCTGATTGATTCCCAGGATTTCCCCCAGGAGGCTGCCGCCCACCACCGCGACCAGGGCCCAGAAGAGGGCGTGAATCCAGCGGACCTGCCCCTTGGGTTCGGACTCCCCCAGAGAGGAGGCCAGGACCAGGCCGCCGCCGACGTACGCGGTGGCGATCCAGAAAATGGCCAGTTGCAGGTGCCAGGTGCGCAGGATATTGCTGGGAAACCACTGATAGAGGTCAAGGCCGTAGAAACTGCCCGGCTCGACCCGGTTGTGGGCCGTGGCCGCGCCCACCAGGACCTGGGCCAGGAAGAGCAGCATGACCACTACGAAATACTTGAGGGTGGCCTTCTGCGCGGCGGTGGCCCGGCCCGGCAGCATCCGGGGAGGCGCCGGGGTTTCCAGGCCCCGCCAGCCCAGGTAGTCGAATTTGCCGAAGGCGAAAAGGATGACCGCGGTGCCGGTGAGCAGGGTGATGAGGCTCAGGGCGCTCCAAAGGTAGGCCGCGGCGGGCGGCGTGTTCCCCGCCAGGGGATCATAGGGGAAATTATTGGTATAGGAGTAATCGCGTCCCGGACGGTCGGCCACCGAGGCCCAGGCGGTCCAGGCGAAAAACGCGGTAAGCTGGCGCAGTTCCCGGGGATTGTCGATATATTTGGCCTTCAGGCCGCCGTTTTGGGCAGGATGGGCGAAATAGTCGGACCAGGCGCCGATCTGCTGCCAGTAGGAGGAGGCTTCCGGTTCCGAGAAGGTCAGGATTTGGCTGCGGGGATCGTAGCGGTTTTTCTTCAGTAAGCTCTGGATTGCGGCCTCCACCGCGTCCCGCTGACCGTCGTGGATGTCGGCCAGGGCCCGCCCGTAAAGCCGGCGGGCTTCCGCGTCCCCGGCCGTCAGAGCCAGGGCATGGAGGTAGGCCGCGGAAAAATCCGGTCCCAGATAGGCCCCGTGCCCCCAAATAGTGCCGTTTTCCATAAGGGCGTATTTCAGGAAGACCTGCTGCCCGGCCAGGATGTCATCCCGGGTGAAGATGGTCTCCCCACCGGGGTTGACCACCCGGACGGGCAGGGGCGGGGCGTCCCGGTAGGCCTGGACGGCAATGAAGATCAGGACGGAAAAGCCGATAAAAAGGGTGACCAGGACCCCGATCTTCCACCAGGGGGACAGTTCCGGGCCGGTGCTTTCCGGCATGGTCATTTTAGCGACCCTCCTTGAATTGCTCCGGGCGGCCCGGCGGCGAAAACTCCGCGTCCAAGGGGAAAGTGAGCATGCCGCCGAAATAGCCGTTGGCGGTCACGAGCGGCGTCAGGGCCAGGACCAGGAACAGATAAAGGAGGCCGGGCCCGGCCAGATGGTCGAGGACGCCGGGGATAAACCAACGCCAGATAAAAGTCAGGGCAGCGATCACCAGGACGCTGTAGGACAGCCGCTTTTCGAGGCGCACGGTCTGATCGGCGCCGCCGGGATAATTGAGCCAGTGAGTGAACAAGCCGGTGGCCACGGCGGGGACCATGGTAAGGAGCCCGGCTCCCAGACAGTAAAAGGCGGTGGCGTCAAAGGCGCGCCGGCCGGTGATGACATAGAGCAGGCTGAAGAAGCCGGCGGACAGCATAAAGACGATGGGGAAGTGGGCCAGCATGGGATGGGGGCGGCGCCGCAGGCCGGGATAGCGGGCGAACACGCGGGCCAGAAAGGGCGGCAGGGGCCGCTGATTGTCCGCCGGAGTGGTGCCCGGAATCAGGCGGTTCGCCCCCGATCCGGTGCTGGTGTAACGATCTGGCGCCGCCATGGTCAGGAGACGGTCAGCAGCGCGGCCAGGGCCAGGCTCAACATGGCCAGGGGATAGGCGCTGGCCAGGTTAAAGAGCGCCGCGGCCCGGGCCGGGTCCAGGGTCCGATAGAGGCGCAGGGCCGGCAGGAGCAGGAGACAGACACCCGCGGCCACCGCCAGACCCGCCAGGAGAGGCGAAAACCTGAGGGGGGCGACAGTGAGCAGGGCCACGCTCAGGGCCACGCTGAGGGCGAGGGCGGCCAGGATGAGCGCGGCGGCGCGGTCGGGGCCCAGCCGCACCGGAATGGTGCGGGCCCCCAGCCGCTGATCTTCTTCCACGTCGTGCCAGTCGGCGGGGATATTCTGGCCCCCGATCTCCCAGGTGAACAGCCAGAGAACCAACAGGAGCAGGAAGCCGGGAGCGGGGTGGGGATTGACCGCGAAGACCGCGGCCACCCCGCCCAGGGTCTTGACCAGACCGCTGACCAGGGTCCTTAAGTGGCTGACCCGGAGCAACAGGCAATAAATCGCCTCCAGGATACAGCCGGCCACGAAGATATAGGCGCAGACGGGGTTCAGAAAATAGGCCCCGACCAGGGCCACCGCGGCCCAGGCCACCGTCCACAGGACTCCTTCGGTCAGGCTCACCCGTCCCTGGGCCAGGGGGTGGCGAACCAGGGCGGCGTCGAGATAGTCGGGCTTTTCCCGCCCCCCCGCGGCCTTGAGCTTCTCCTGGTCCACCCGGTAGTCCACCACGTCGTTTAAGGCATAGACCGCGGTATAGCCGGCGAACACGGTGAGCAGACCCAGGGCGATCACCCCCAAGGGCGGCAGGCCGCCGTAACAGAGGAGCGCGGCCAGGGCCGGTGTGGCCAGGTCCAGCAGGCCATGGGGCGTCCGGGACAGGGCCAGGAAGAGCCTGATCCGGGAGAGCCGGGCGGCCAGGGGGGGTGAGTGGACGTTCAGGAGATCGCCTCCTTGGCTGGAGGGCGGCCAGGAGCTGACCGGCCTTACAGGGGATGAGGCCGGTGGGCGCGCCGCGCCATTTTGGTCATTTTCCTCTTTAAGATAAGGGCCAGAGTAGTACTGTCAAGCACCGCGGCGGCGGGTCCGGGCGGGTGGAAGGGCGGCGGGGTTCCCCCCTGCGGGCCGCGCTCAGGAAAGACGGCGAAAAAAGCGGCATAATTTTTCAATCCATCCAGCCGGTTAAGCGGTCCGGGACCGGCTGCTTCGACTTGACAGGGGTCGGGCGGGTTCTTAGGTTTTGCATAAAGCCGCGGGCTGGAAGGGCGGACACCTGGGTTCCGCCCCCACAGGCGAAGGGCGGACACATAGGTCCGCCCTACGGGCGTAAGCCAGCCGCCGCTTGAGACTTCTGGATAAGGAACGTCCATGCATCCGGTAACGTCGGCCATCTTATCCCCCTGGACGCCGGGTTTGTTCAGCTTTGGGTTTTTTGTCGCCCTGGTGGTGGCGGCGCTGGCCGCGGTGCTGTTTCTGACCAGTTGGCTGGGGGACAAGAAGACCGACCCGGAAAAGGCCCGGCCTTATGAATGCGGGGTGATCCCCACGGGGTGGGCCCGGTTTCGCTACCCGGTGCCGTTTTACCTGGTGGCGGTTTTTTTCCTGATTTTCGACGTCGAAGCCGCGTTCATCTTCTCCTGGGCCGTGGCCATGGGAGACCTGAGCTGGCGCGGCTGGCTGCAAATTTCCTTTTTCATCATCGTCCTGCTGCTCAGCCTGTTCTATATCTGGAAAAAAGGAGGGCTCGATTGGAGTCCCATCGTGCCGCCTCGCCCCCCGAGCCAGAAAACCCGATCCTGAGCCGCGTCGACGCGGTGCTCAACTGGGCCCGGGCCTATAGCTTCTGGCCCATGTTTTTCGGGTTATCCTGCTGCTTTATCGAGGAGATCACGGCCTGGACGCCCAGGTACGACATCTCCCGGTTCGGGGCGGAGGTGCTGCGGGGTTCGCCCCGGCAGTCAGACCTGCTGATTATCTCGGGCACGGTCTTCAAAAAGATTGCGCCGGTGGTGCTCAGGCTCTATGAGCAGATGACCGAACCCAAGTGGGTCATTTCCATGGGGTCGTGCGCCAATAGCGGGGGCATGTACGACTGCTACAGCGTGGTGCAGGGGGTGGATCAGTTCCTGCCGGTGGACATCTATATTCCCGGCTGCCCGCCCCGGCCCGAAGCGGTGCTCCAGTCGCTGGTGCTGCTCCAGGAAAAGGTGCGGTCCGAAAGACCGACGCGCAAGATTATTCACCTGTCCGGGGGGACGCAAGGCACCCAGGCGCCGATTCGGGTGGAGGGGGTCAGCAAATCCCGGGACTCCCGGGGGCCGGGCTATTACGGCACCCCGGTCCGGGGGACCGCGGTAAACCCACCCTGGTTCTGGGAGAACCGGGCCGAGGAAATGTGGACGCCGCCGCCCCGGCGCATCGAGTTGAGCGAGGCCGATGTGTCCCTGGCAAAGGTGCTGCAAGCCAGGTTTGGCGAGGCGGTCCGCCGGGAGGAAGAGACCTCCGATATGCCCTCCTTCCAGGTGGCGGGGGACCGGGTCAAAGAGGTGCTGCGCTTTTTAAAGACCGAGGCTTCGCCCCGGTTTAAGGGGCTGACCGATCTCACTGCGGTGGATGAGTCCACCCGGAAAGAACGGCAGAACTACCCGGATTACACCCTGGTGTATCATCTCACGGCCTTCGAGCCCCCCACCCGGCTGCGGCTCAAGGTGCCGCTCTCCGGCGTTGACCCGGTGACGCCCAGCATTACGGATATCTGGCCCTCGGCCGACTGGTACGAGCGGGAATGTTTCGACATGTTTGGCATCCGCTTTGACGGCCACCCCCGCCTCTGGCGGCTGCTCATGCCCCACGACTGGGAGGGCCACCCTTTAAGGAAGAGCTACCCGGACCGGGGCACGGCCCTGCCGCCTTATACGCTGGAGTCGGCCCGGAAATACCAGCCTTTGGACGCAGCCAAATTTATGGAAGGCCGGGTGGGGGAAAAAGAATTTATCTTAAACGTGGGTCCGCACCATACCAGCACCCACGGCCTGATCCGGTTTATCCTGGCGCTGAAGGGCGAGAAGATCACCGCGCTGGACACGGATATCGGCTACCATCACCGGGCCGCGGAGAAGATCGGCGAACGCCAGTCCTGGTACCAGTACATCCCGTACACCGACCGGATAGACTACCTGACCGGGGTGGCCAACAACCTGAGCTATCTCCAGGCGGTGGAGACCCTGGCGGACATCAAGGTCCCGGACCGGGCCCAGTTCATCCGGGTGATGCTGACGGAATTTTTCCGCCTCAGCAACCACCTGGTGTGGTTCGGCACCCATCCCCAGGATGTGGGGGCCATGACCCCCACCTTTTATACCTTTGTGGAGCGGGAAAAGATCCTGGACATCATCGAGTTCATCACCGGGGGGCGGCTGCATCCCTCCTGGTTCAGGCTCGGGGGGGTGGCCATGGACCTGCCGGAGGGCTGGAAACCCCTGGTGGACGACTTCGTCAAGGTCTTCCCCCAGCGGCTCAAGGAATACGAAGCCCTGGTCACCAAAAATCCGATCTTCGAGGCCCGGAACCGGGGGATCGGCTGCCTGTCCTTGGAGGAGGCCATGGACTGGGGGGTGACGGGCCCCAACCTGAGGGCCTGCGGCCTGGAATGGGACCTGAGGAAGAAGTTCCCGTACTCGGGGTACGAGGCCTTCGACTTCGATATCCCCACCGCGGCCGAGGGAGACAGCTATGGCCGTTACCTGGTGCGGGTGGAGGAGATGCGCCAGAGCCTCAGGATCATCGAGCAGGCGGCCAACCGGATGCCTCCGGGGCGCTATGTCACCGATGACTACCGCTACGCCATCCCGGTCAAGAATGACACGCTCAAGGATATCGAAAGCCTGATCCACCATTTCATCAACGTCAGCCGGGGACCCAAGATCCCCCGGGGCGAGGCCTATGCCGCGACCGAACACGCCCGGGGCGAGCAGGGCTTCTACGTGGTCAGCGATGGCGGCACCATGGCCTACCGGCTGCGCTGCCGGTCTCCCGGGTTCGCCAACGTCCAGGCGCTGCCCCTGATGGCGGTGGGACATTTGCTGGCGGACTTGATCGCCATTATCGGGTCTATTGATTATGTGATGCCGGATATTGATCGGTAGAGGCTTATGTTACCCGAAGAACTACGTCAACAACTGCAAACCCGGATCAAGGCGGCCGACGACCCCCGGGAACAGGCCGTCAACGTCATGTTCGAGGTGCAGCGGCATTACGGCTATCTCACGGACGAAGGGTTGGACGAAGCCGCGGCCCTGCTTTCGATGACGCCGCTCGAACTCGAGGAGTTGGCCACTTTTTACGACTTCATCTATCGGGAGCCGGTGGGCCGTTTCGTGCTGCATGTCTGCGACGGGGTGGTGTGCTGGATGTTCCACGAGGGTTCGCTGTTTGATTATATGTGCCGGAAATTGGGAGTCTGCGCCGGGGAAGTCTCGGCCGACGGCATGTTCACGGTACTGCCCACGGCCTGCATCGGCTATTGCGATCATGCCCCGGCCATGGTGGTCAATGGCCAATTTTACGGCGATTTGACCCCGGAACGCATCGATGAAATCCTGGAGCAGGTCAAGACCCAACCCTGCGACATTGTCTTGTGCCGGTGAACTGATGTACGAACAGGTCCTCTTTAAAAATCGGCGGGCCGGCCGCCCCGCCACCATCTCCGAGTATCGCGCCGGCGGCGGTTACCAGGTCCTGGCCGACGTCATAAAGAAGAATTCCCGGGCGGACCTGATCGACTGCCTCAAGGAGTCGGGGCTGCGGGGCCGGGGCGGGGCCGGGTTCCCCACCTGGCGCAAGTGGAGCTTTGTGCGCCCGGACGCTCCCCACCCCCGCTACATCGGCGCCAATACCGATGAGATGGAGCCGGGCACCTATAAGGACCGGGTCCTGGTGAACACGGATCCCCATCTGGTCATTGAAGGCATCGTCCTGGCCGGTTATGCCATCGGCGCCCAAAAGGCCTTCTATTTCATCCGTCCCACTTACGAGATGGACGCGGAACTCATCGAAGGGGAAATACGGGTGGCCAAGGAGGCGGGGGTGCTGGGGGACCGCATTCTGGGGAGCGATTTTTCCTTTGATATCGTGGTGCACCGCAGCGCCGGGCGCTACATCTGCGGGGAAGCCACGGCCATGGTCCAGGCGATTATGGGCAAGCGGGCCCATCCCCAAAAAGACGTGCACATGACCGACAAAGGCCTATGGAATAAGCCTACCGTGGTCAACAATGCCGAAACCCTGGCCTGTGTGCCCTTGATTGTCAAAAACGGCGGCGCCTGGTTCAAAGGACTGGCCCGCACCCCGAATGCAGCCGGCACCAAGCTTTACTGCATCAGCGGCAAGGTCAAGCAGCCCGGGTGCTACGAGCTGCCCATGGGCATTCCCTTGCGGGAGATCCTGGAGAACCTGGCCGGGGGCATGCTGCCGGGGTCCGAACTCAAGGCCTTTATCCCCGGCGGGGCCTCCACCAGCTACATGCCGCCGAAGTTTCTGGACGTGGCCATGGACGACGAGGGCTTGCAAGCAGTGGGGCATCGGTTCGGCACCGGCGCCATCATGGTCTTCGACCAGCATTCGTGCATGGTGGCCGCCACCTTGAACCTGATGGAGTATTTCGCCCGGGAGTCCTGCGGCTTTTGCACCCCCTGCCGGGAGGGCTTTCCCTACATCCGGGACCTGTTGTGGCGCATCGAAACGGGGGAGGGCAAAGAGGAATACATCACCATGCTCCGGGAAATGGCCGGACATATGCAAAAAGCCTATTGCGCCTTTGCCCCCGGGGCGGCGGAGCCCCTGCGGGGCCTGCTGGAATATTTCGAGGCTGAAATCCGGGAACATATCAGCCAGCGAGGCTGCCCGTTCAAGGAGAAGTATCCGCCCTCCCGGGACCTCTGGTATCCCCCGGAAGCTTAAGATTATCATGCCCAAATTGACCATCGACCGACTGGAAGTCGAAGTCCCTGAAGGCACCAACGTGCTGGAGGCCGCGGAGCTCCTGGGGATTATGATTCCCCGGTTCTGCTACCATCCGGCGCTGGGGTCCGTGGGGGCTTGCCGGGTCTGCGCCGTGATGTTTCTGGAGGGGCCGGTGAAAGGGGTCGAAATGAGCTGCATGACCAAGGCCGCAGACGGCATGGTGGTGTCCACCACCCACCCGGAAGCCATGGATTTCCGCCGATACGTCATTGAGTGGCTGATGATGAACCATCCCCTGGACTGCCCGGTCTGCGACGAAGGCGGCCATTGCCTGCTCCAGGACGAGACCGTGTCCGGGGGCCACGGCATCAGGCGCTATCCGGGTCCCAAGCGCACCTATCGGGACCAGTACCTGGGGGTGTTCGTGCAGCATGAGATGAACCGGTGCATCCAGTGCTGGCGCTGCCGGCGCTTCTACCAGGAATTTGCCGGCTACCGGGACCTGGGGGCCATGCAGATCGGCAACCGCACCTACTTCGGGCGGGCCAGCGATGGCGCCCTGGAAAGCCCGTTTGCCGGCAACATTATCGATATTTGCCCTACGGGGGTATTTACCGATAAACCCTCCCGGTTCATAGGGCGGCGGTGGGATTTTGAGCGGGGGCCGTCGCTGTGTCTGCACTGCTCTCTGGGGTGCAATACGGTGGCCAGCGCCAAATACCGGGAGGTGGTGCGCCTGGAGGCCCGGCTGCACGAACAGGTGAACGGCTATTTCATCTGCGACCGGGGCCGCTACGGGTTCGCCTATGCCAGTCTGCCGGAGCGGCCGCGCCGGGCCCGCCTGGGGGAGCCGGAGGCGCCCTGGGAGGAGGCCGTTCAGGCGGCGGCGCAGGGGTTGGCGAAGATCAGCCGCACTTACGGCGCCGGCGCGGTGGCCTGTGTGGGCTCGGCCCGCAACAGCCTCGAAACCCAGGGGGCGTTGAAGCTGTTCTGCCGCACCCACGGCTGGCGGGACCCGCAATTTTTCTGGGACCCCGCCCTGGAAAGGAAGGTTAAGGCCGCGGTGGGCCGACTGGACAATCGTCTGGCGGTGTCGCTGCGCCAGATCGAGGATGCGGATTTTATCGTGGCGGTGGGCGCCGACCCGGTCAACGAAGCCCCCATGCTGGCTTTGGCGATGCGCCAGGCCCAGCGCCGGGGGGCCGTGATAGTGGTCCTGGACCCCCGGCCGGTGTTCCTGCCCTGCGGATTCGAGCCCCTGGCCGCGCCCCCGGGGTATTTAGACGCGGCCCTGGGGGCGCTGGTCAAGGGCGCAATATCCGGCGAGCAGGCAGCGGGCCTGAGCCCGGCGGCCCGGGCCTTTTTTGACGCCTTGCCCGCGGGCTATGCAGCGGAGACGGCGCAGACGGAGCAGGTGCGGAAGTGGGCCGCGGCCTTACAAAAGAGCCGGAAACCGGTGGTGGTCTGTGGCACGGACATCGTCCGGGAGACCACGCCCTCGATGGTCGCGGACGTGGGGCTGCTCCTGAAACAGGCGGGGAAAGCCGCGGGGCTGTTCTATCTGCTGCCCGGGGCCAACGCCTGCGGCGCGGCGCTGTTGATGGCGCCGGATGACCCTGTGGCCGCGGGTGCTCCGGGGCAGTGGCCCTGGGGTCCGGCGGCAGCAGGAGAACCGGTGGGACCGGGTGTGCCGGCCCTGAACGCGGAGGAAATTCTGGCAGGGATCGAACAGGGCGAGATCAAGGCCCTGGTGCTGGCGGAGTCCGACCCCTTCTGGCTGTGGGGTGATACGGAGCGGGTGGGCCTGGCCCTGGAGCGGCTCGATCTCCTGATGGTCCTGGATTATCTGCCGTCGCCGGCGCTGCAGAGGGCCCACGTGGTTCTGCCCACTATCCCGGTGTTTGAGAGGACGGCTGCCAATTATGTCAACCAGGAAGGCCGGCTGCAAGCCGCGGCGCCGGTGCACGCGGGGGGGGCGCCCTTGGCTCAGATCAGCCCGGACGTGCATCCGCCCCGGACCTTTCTCAACCATGTGCCCGGCGGCGACCCCCGGACCCCGGCGGAGATTTTGCAGGAGCTGACCCGGGCCGCGTCGGAGTTGAAGGCCGCGGGCCGCGTGGACCTGTGGGCCTGGCTGGGCCGGCAGAATCCGCTCTTCGGGCAGGTAAAGCCGCTCAAAGAGCATCCGGAAGGGTTGCGATTGCTCCCGGAGGCTAAGGCTGAGGAGGATTTTGCTGCATTACCCCAGCCCCCGGAAGAGCCACCCGCCGACGCGGCCGAACTGTTGCTGGTGGACTGGACCTTC
This sequence comes from Syntrophobacterales bacterium, assembly GCA_023229795.1. Taxonomy (GTDB): domain Bacteria; phylum Desulfobacterota; class Desulfobaccia; order Desulfobaccales; family 0-14-0-80-60-11; genus 0-14-0-80-60-11. The sequence continues at coordinate 27,759 of JALNYP010000025.1, read as the reverse complement.
GGCACCGAGGAACTGGCCGCGTACTCGCCCCTGATCCGGGAGGCGGAAGCCGAGCCGGTGCTCTCTATGCATCCTCAAGAGGCGGCCAAATCGGACCTGGCAGACGGCGATCGGGCCAGGCTGCATCTGCCCAGGGGAACTCTGGAGGTTAGGGTAAAGCTGGCCCCGGCCATGGCCCCGGGGGTGGTGGTGTTGCCCCGGCATCGCCGCCTGGACTGGCGCAAGCTCGCCGGGACGCGGGTGTATCTGGACCCCAGCCACATCGTCAAGGTGCAAGGATGATCCCATGAGTCTCTGGGTGGTCGGCATCATCTTCATGATCGTGAAATTGCTGGTGGTGCTGGGGGCACTGCTACTGCTGGCCGCGTACCTGATCTACGTGGAGCGGCGGCTGCTGGGGTTTTTCCAGGTGCGGTTGGGTCCCAACCGGGCCGGCCCATGGGGGCTGTTGCAGCCCATCGCCGACGCGGTCAAGCTCCTGTGCAAAGAGGATTTTATTCCCGCGGGCGCGGACCGTTACATCTTTCTCTACGCGCCGGCGGTGGTAGCCGGCACCGCGCTGCTGATTTTCGCGGTGGTGCCCTTTGCCCGGGGCTGGACTTTCCGGGGGCAACCCATCCCCGGGGTAGTGAGCGATCTCAACGTGGGCCTGCTGTACGTCTACGCCCTGTCGTCCATCGCGGTGTATGGGGTTGCCTTGGGGGGCTGGGCCTCCAACTCCAAGTACAGCATGTTGGGGGCGATCCGGGGCGCGGCCCAGATGATCAGCTACGAACTGGCCCTGGGGTTGTCTTTGGCTCCCGTGGTCATGATGGCCGGATCGTTCAGCCTGGTGGATATCGTCAACGCCCAGGCCCGCTGTCCCTTTATTGTATGGCAGCCGCTGTCCTTTATCATTTTTTTCGTAAGTTCGGTGGCGGAGATGAAGCGTATTCCCTTTGATATCCCGGAGGCGGAAAACGAGCTGGTGGCCGGCTATCACATGGAATACAGCGGCATGCGCTTCGGTCTCTATTTCCTGGGGGAGTACGTCACCATGGTGACCCTGGGGGCGCTGGTGGCGGTGTTCTTCCTGGGGGGCTGGCGGGGGCCGTGGCTGCCGCCGCTGGTGTGGTTTTTTATTAAGGTGGGCGCGGTGGCCTTCGTGATCATCTGGATCAGGGCGACCCTACCCCGGTTCCGGTACGACCAGCTTATGCAACTGGGCTGGAAGCTGTTAATCCCGGTGGCGCTGCTCAATATTGTGGTCACCGGCGGGGTTTTGCTGTGGTTGGGATATAAGGTTTAAAGCCATTATGGAAGACCCAATAAAGGCCAGTATGCTGGCGCAGTCTGAAACCAGTGGAAGCAAAACCCCCTCTCCCCCCAAGGGGGAGAGGGGAAAACCTCGTAAAATCCATGAGATGATTAATTATAGGGGCTGCTTATTCTCAAACAAAAATTTACCACCATATATAGCAAAAACCTTGCCGGACACTCCTGCCTAAATCCCCCTCTTTCAAAGGGAGACTTTAAGACAGCTTTGGGTGGGGCTGGAGCAAGTTAATGCCATCCATCTATAAAACCTAAACACTGGAGGGGTAACATCGGCATGAGCCATACCGAGCCACAAAAACCACCCGGCGCCGGGAAGAGCAGTTTTGATCTGATTGATGCGGCCAAACTGTGGGCCGAGCTCGATCTTCCCCAGGGGATTACTTTTTTGGACGTGGGCTGCGGGCAAGGCAATTACTCTTTGGCGGCCGCGGCCATCATCGGCCCCAACGGCCTGGTCTATGCCGTGGACCTTTGGGAGGAGGGGATCGCTGCCCTTAAAGAGCGGGCGGCCCGGGAGGGGCGAGTCAATCTCAAGGCCCTGGTGGCCGGGGCAGGCCAACTGCCCCTGGAAGACCGGAGCGTGGACGCGGGTTTCCTGGCCACGGTGCTCCATGACCTGGTGGAAGATGGGACCGCGGGCGGGGCTTTGCAGGAGTTGGCCCGGGTGCTGAAGCCCGGGGGGAGACTCGCCATCGTGGAATTCGAGAAGATCGACGGGCCGCCGGGGCCGCCCATCCAGATTCGCCTGAATCCTGAGGAGGTGGAGGCACTAGTGGGGCCGTATGGGTTCCGGCGGGAGAAGACGGCGCAGGTGGGGCCGTATAATTATTTGATTACCTTTGTGAAATTGTAGGAACCGGGCGACCCGCCGGGTCGCCCCTACGCATCGGAGAAGGCGATTATGGTGGAGAGGCCTGACTGGTTGACGTTTAGCTGGGCGGCGTTACGGGGGCTGTGGGCGGGGCATATGATGGTGCTGCGGCATCTGTTCCGGCCCGCGGTCACCGAAGAGTACCCGGAATACCAGCGCCCCCTGCCGGCCCGGACCCGGGCTCGGATCATTCTTACCCGGGACCCGGAGGGCGAGGAGCGCTGCGTTGCCTGCTTTCTCTGCGCCGCGGCCTGTCCGGTGTCCTGCATCTCCATGGCCGGGGAGGAGCGGGCCGATGGCCGGCGCTGGGCTCGATGGTTCCGCATCAACTTTGCCCGCTGCATCTATTGCGGCCTGTGCGAGGAGGCCTGTCCGACCCTGGCTATCCAGTTGACGCCGTTTTTCGAATTTTGCGAGCCGGATCTCTTGCGGATGGTGGCGGAGAAGAAGGACCTGCTGGTGGATCACGGCGGCAAGAATAAGGAATACAATTTTTACCGCCGGGCCGGGGTGGACATGGTGGGTGGCAAAGGGACCCATATCGGCGAAGCCCAGCCGGTGAATCTCAAAAGTAATATGCCTTAGGGGCGAGGGTAGGCACGCCCTTGAGGAACAGGACCTGGCCATGAGCCTTTATGCCGTGATTTTTTATGTGCTGGCCGTTACGGTCGTGACCACCACGGCCCTGGCCGTGACGCGGCGCAACCTTATGCATGCCATCGTCTTTCTGGTGTTCAGCTTCTTCAGCACGGCCCTGCTGCTTTATTTGTTGGGCGCGCCTTTCCTGGCCATGCTGGAAGTGGTGATCTATGCCGGGGCCATCATGGTGCTGTTCCTCTTCATCGTCATGATGCTGGAAATCAGGCCGGAGGGCGGCAGCCTGGGAGATTATGCCCGGCAATGGCTGCCGGCCCTGCTGCTGTCGGGGACTACCTGGCTCATCATGTTCCTGTTGATCCTGCTGGAATCCGGCCGCAAGTTGGTGTTGCCCCTGAGCACGGCCTCACCTTTGGTCTTTGGGCGGTTTCTCTTCCAGAAATACTGGTTGGGGGTGGAGATTGCTTCGTTTCTGTTATTTGTGGCCCTGGTGGGGGGGCTTTACCTGGGCCGGAGCGATGAATCCCCGGGAGAATGAGTCATGCTCGAAATCGTGCCCTACAGCCATGTGCTGATCCTGGCGGCGATCCTGTTCGCCATGGGGGCCGGGTGCGCCATTGCCCGGCGCAACCTCATCATGATTCTGATCGGGGTGGAGGTTATGCTGAGCGCCGCGGGCCTGGCCTTTGTGGGCGCGTCCTTACGCTGGGGTCAATTGGACGGGCAGGCCTTTGTGATCTTTATCATGGCCGTGGCGGCCTCCGAAGTGGCGGTGGGCCTGGCCTTGATCGTTTATTCGCAGCGGCGCACCGGCTCGGTGGACCGCGACGACTATAACCTGATGAAGGGCTGACGTGGAAATCGTTCTCCTGCTCCTGCTGCTGTTTCCCTTGAGCGGCGCCGTCCTCAATGCCGTGATCGGGCGACTCCTGCCCCGGCGGGCCTCGGAGGTGATCGCCTGCCTGGGGGTCCTGGGAGCTTTAGTCATGGCTGCGATCGCCCTGGTCGCGGCCGGGAAGCAGGTATATGACCTCACCTTCCTCCCCTGGATCAGGGTGGGGGAGTTCGCCGCGGCCATGAATGTGCATTATGACCCCCTGGCCGCATCTATGGCCCTGATGGTCACCTTTATATCCAGCATCATCCACGTCTATTCCGTGGCTTTTATGCGCGATGACGCGGATTACGTCCGGTATTTCAGCTACCTGAACCTCTTTGTCTTTGCCATGCTGGTGATCACCCTGGCCGACAACCTGATCTTTGTCTATCTGGGCTGGGAAGGGGTGGGCTTCTGTTCTTACGCGCTCATCGGCTTTTGGTACACCAAGGCGGCCAATGCCGAGGCCGGCCGCAAGGCCTTTGTGGTGACCCGCATCGGGGATATTGCCTTCGGGGTGGCCCTGGCCCTGTTTTTCGCCCTGTTTCAGAGTTTTTCCATTACCTACATCGACAGTCACGTCTCTGTCCTAAGCACCGGCATGGCCACCGTTTTAGCCCTGCTGCTCCTGTGGGCGGCGGCGGGTAAATCGGCCCAACTGCCGTTGACCGTCTGGCTGCCCGACGCCATGGCCGGCCCCACCCCGGTGTCGGCCCTGATTCACGCCGCCACCATGGTCACCGCCGGGGTCTATCTGCTCATGCGGCTGTTCCCCCTGGTGCAGATGGCCCCGATAGCCCTCTTCATCATCGCCGCGGTGGGGTCGATCACCACCCTTTATGCGGCTCTGGCGGCCCTGGCCCAGTCCGATGTCAAGCGCATGCTCGCCTATTCCACCATCAGCCAGGTGGGGTACATGATCCTGGCCGTAGGCGCCGCGGACATCGTGGGCGGCATGTTTCATCTCTTGTCCCATGCGCTTTTCAAGTCCATGCTGTTTATGGCGGCAGGCTGCGTGATTCAGGCCGTAGATGAAGAACACAACATCTTCAAGATGGGGAACCTGCACCGCTTCCTGCCCCTGGTGTCCTATATTTTTCTGGCCGGGGCCTTGTGCCTGAGCGCCTTTCCGCTCCTGGGAGGCTATTTCAGCAAGGACCGCATTCTGTTGGCAACCTTCATCTATCCGGATTCTGCCTACAAAATCTGGTGGTTCCTGGGCCTGGTGGCCGCGTTCCTGACGCCGCTCTACACTTTTCGGGCCTATTTCATCATCTTCGTGAAGCGTCCCGGCGGCCGCCAGGCCGGCGAAGTTCAGCCCCTGCCCAACTCTATGGTCTGGATCTTGTGGCCCCTGGTCATCCTGGCTTTATTCGACGGCCTGCTCAACCTGCCGGGCGGGATCGGGAAAAATTTTCTGGGCCACTACTTCGAAATGGTGCCCGGGGCCCGGCCCGACTTAGGCGCGCCCCTCTTGCTGGAATGGGTCATGGCTTTCCTCAGCGGCTCCATAGTGGTGTTGTCCTTAATCCTGGCGTACTTCCTCTATGTGCGCCGTCCGGTCCAGGAACCGGAGATGCGGGGGCTACACAAGTTCTTGTTCTCCGGGCTCTATCTGGACGACTTTTATCAGATGGCCTTCGTCCGGCCTTACCGGCGGCTGAGCGAATTTGTCAAGGCGCGGGTGGAAGAACAAGGGGTCGAGCGGGGGACCGAGGCTACGGCGATAGGGTCTTTTCACCAGTTCTGGAAGGCGGCCAAATTTCTCTGGGTAGAGGTGGATGAGCGCAGCGTCGATAACAGCTACACCAAAGGCGCGACGGAATTCGTGACGATTTCCCGGGGGCTGGGCTCCTGGACGAGCGGCAGGCTGTCCACCTATTTGAAGATGTTGCTGCTGGGCTTGACCGTCTTCCTGATCGTTCTGATCTGGGGTTGGTACGACTAACGGAGGCCAGACATGTTGCAGATACCACTCCTGACCATAATCATTTTTTTCCCGCTGGCGGGAGGATTTATCGCCCTGGCCACCGGCAGAGAGCATCCCCTCCTGTGCCGTTGGATCAGCCTGAGCACCACCCTGGTGGAATTTTCTCTGGTAAGCTCATTATTTTTTCTGCATCTAACACCGCAGGCCGGCCCCACCGGCATCTGGCTGCTGGCCGAAGATTACGCCTGGATCCCCAGCCTGGGGGTGCGCTACAGCCTGGGTCTAGACGGGTTGAGCCTGCTCCTCCTGCTTCTCACTGCGTTTATTAATATCCTGTGTATTCTGATCTCCTGGCGCGCCATTACGGACAAGATCGGCTCCTTCCATTTCTTCCTGCTCTTTTTGGAGTCCAGCGTCATGGGTCTGTTCATGGCCACCGATCTCCTGCTCTTTTATCTGTTCTGGGAAATCCAGATCATCCCCATGTTTTTCCTGATCGGCATTTGGGGCCATGAAGACCGGGTGCACGCCGCGGTCAAGTTTGTGTTGTTCACCCTCTGCGGCAGTTTGTTGATGCTCATTGCCCTGATCGCGATTTATGTGATGCACGGCCAGCAAACCGGAGTTTATACATTTGCCTATAACCAGTTGCTCAACACGCGCTTTGGCCCCACGACCGAGATGCTGCTCTATGCCGCGTTTATGCTGGCTTTTGCCATCAAGATCCCCATTGTGCCCCTGCATACCTGGTTGCCGGACGCCCATACCCAGGCGCCCACGGCCGGCAGCCTGGATCTGGCCGGGCTGCTGTTGAAGACGGGATTTTACGGGTTTTTCCGCTTCGCGGTCCCGCTCTTTCCCCTGGCCGCCCTGAGCTCGATGCCGGTGCTGATCGTCCTGGGATTGGGGGGCATGTTCTATACCTCCTGGATCGCCCTGGCCCAGACCGATATCAAACGCCTGGTGGCCTATTCCAGCATCGGCCATATGGCATTGATGGTCGTCGGCATCGCGGTCTGGAATTTCCTGACCCTGAGCGGTTCCCTGTTGCAGATGATTAACCACGGCATCTCTACGTCGGCGCTGTTCGTCATGGTGGGGATGATCGGCGAACGGACCGACAGCCGGGAATTCGCCGATTTGGGGGGCCTCTGGACCAAGATGCCGGTGTACAGTGTTTTTTTCCTGTTTTTTGCCCTGGCTGCCATGGGGTTGCCGGGATTGAATAATTTCGTGGGGGAAATCCTGATTCTGGTGGGTCTCTTTAAGGCCCGGCCGGTCGTCGGCATCCTGGGCTTCGGCGGCCTGATTTTTACGGTGATTTATATTCTGCGGATGGTGAAAGACGCCCTGTTCGGCGAACGGAAAGGCGAGCACGTCCTGTGGGATGTCAACGCCCGGGAGGTGGTCATTCTCTTGATGATGGCCGCCCCCATCCTGTTCATCGGCCTGCATCCGGGTCCGGCGCTGGAGTTGTTGGATCAGCCGGTGCAGCACCTGCTGACGCAATTCAGCGAAAATATAATCAGGAAGGCTCCTTTGATCTAACTCCAAGTCGGAAAGGACTAAAGCTCATGAAAATTCTGGTGGTCTATTATTCCATGTACGGCCACGTCCTGAAAATGGCCCGGGCCGCGGCCGAGGGGGCCGGGCAGGTGGCCGGCGTCGAAGTGGTGATGCGCCGGGTTCAGGACCTGGAATCCAACCGGGCCAAGCTCGAGGGCAGCAAGCACGCCCAGACGGTGCTGGCGGAGCAGCAGGACACTCCCATCGCCACTATGGAGGACCTGAAAGCCGCTGACGGCGTGATTTTCGGGACCCCCACCCGGTTTGGGAATATGTGCGCCCAGATGAAGCAATACTTCGACGGCGCCCTGGAACTGTGGCTTTCCGGGGCACTGGAAGGCAAGCCCGCCGGGATCGTGGCGTCGACGGCCACCACCCACGGCGGCCAGGAGACCACCTGCCTGACCATGATGGCGCCGCTGCTGCACCTGGGCTTCATCATCGTCGGGGTGCCCTATTCCACTCCGGGGATGCTGCACACCGAAGGCCGGGGCGGCACGCCCTACGGCGCCACCACCGTGGCCGGGGGCAGGAATGAACTCAGCCCGGCCCCGGAAGACCTGGAGATCGCCAAGGCCTTAGGAAGGCGGGTGGCCGACATTGCCAGGAAGCTTAGAGGGTAAAAGGACCTCGAGAGTATGAGCACGGATTGGACCGGTCTGGCCCCCATCCTGATCCTGTCGGGGGGCGGCACCCTGATCTTTCTGGTCGGCGCGTTTTGGCGGCGGCGGCCGGCCGGTCTGCTCTTTGCCCTGGCCCTGGCCACCGCCGCGGCCGCGGGGGCTGCCAGCCTGTGGCTCCCGGCGGCCAGTCCGAACTTTGAGGGGATGCTGGACCTGGGCGGCTATGCCAGGTTTTTTACCGTGCTGCTGATGGGCATCACCGTCATCACCCTGCTCTTCCTGCCCCGGTACAGCCTGGGGCATGGTTTTGCCGGAGATGAATTGTACGCCCTGCTGATCTTTGCCGCGCTGGGGATGGTGCTCACGGCCGCGGGGACCAATTGGGTCATCTTCTTTCTGGGGCTGGAACTCATGTCCCTGGCCCTCTATATCCTCATCGCCATCCGCAAAGGCGAACCCTTAGGCAATGAGGCGGGCTTGAAATATTTCATCATGGGCGCGGTGGCTTCGGCGTTTCTGACCTTCGGCCTCGCGTTGCTGTATGCCATGACCGGCACCCTGGATATCGCCGGGTCCCTGGCTGGGACTCAGGCCGGGCCTTTGGCGGTTGTCCTCCTGGCCCTGGCCCTGGTCCTCACGGGCATCGGCTTCAAGATTTCCCTGGTGCCCTTCCACCTGTGGACTCCGGATGTTTATCAGGGGTCGCCGGCGCCCATCACCGCGTTTTTGTCCACCGGCTCCAAGGTGGCGCTGTTCGCGGCGCTGCTCAGGTTTTGCCTGGCCGCGTCCACCCCGATCTGGGACTACGCCTGGCCGCTGCTTTGGGCCCTGGCGGCCATCACCATGGCGGCGGGGAACCTCACCGCGCTCTATCAGACCCATGTCAAGCGCATCCTGGCGTATTCCTCCATCGCCCAGATGGGGTATCTGTTCATGACGCTGCTGGCCGTCAAGACGGGGGGACTGCCGGCGCTGATGTTCTACCTGGCGGTCTACGCTATTATGGACCTAGGGGCCTTCGGCATTATCGGGACGTTTTCCGAAGGGGAGGAAGACCTGGAGGACCTGCCGGACTACCAGGGGTTGGGCTATTCCCACCCGTGGCGCGCCGCCATCTTCGCCACCTGCCTCATCTCCCTGGCAGGGCTGCCGCCCGCCGCGGGCTTCATGGGCAAACTGCTGCTCTTTCGGGCGGTGCTCCGGGCGGACTTCTTCATCCTGGCGGTTCTCGGCATCCTCACGGTGATTTTATCCATTTATTACTATATGAACGTGGTGGTGCACCTCTACATGCACGAACGGGGCAGTCCCCCGCCGGTATTTGCCGCGGACCTGGCCATTAGCCTGGCCTGCGCCGTGATCCTGGCGGCGATCCTGGGGCTGGGGATCATCCCTGAGCCGTTCTTGAAACTGATTTCGGGCCTCGCCGCGAGCCTGCCGCAGGCGGTTTAATAGTTCAAAGTTCAAGGTTCAAAGTTAAGGTGGGGAAGGCGAGCCGCTCAGCGGACCCGCGTGTGCGCCCGCAGAGGGCGGACACCTAGGTCCGCCCTACAGAAGTTTATGGCCGCAACTTGGCACGAGCGCCTGCGCGTGAAAAAATGCTCACGCCAAGGCGCCAAGAGGGTGGCATTAGTGCACAAAGTGATTATCTTAATGGGCCAATAGGGCCGCTGGTAAATTTTGGCGCAAATTTCTCTTAACCCCGGAGGACCGGGCCATGACACCCTTGAGCACCATCCAGCAGGATTTCCGGGTGAGTTACCGTTATGCGGTGCACTTCACGCGGAATCTGTTTGACCTTACCAATCCTTTGTTTAAAGACATCCTGGCCGAGGACCCCGAGGGACCGCCCCGAAAAATCCTGGTGGCGGTGGATCGGGGGGCCTCCCGGCACCACCCGCAATTGTTGCCCAAGCTCGAGGCTTACTGCCGCAGCCATCGTAGGGCCATTTCCCTGGCCGGGGCCCCGCTCTTGTTCGGCGGGGGCGAGCACCTGAAAAACGACCCGTTGCACGTGACCATCATGCAGCAGGCCATCCACGCCGCGGGTCTTTGCCGCCACTCCTACGTGGTCGCCATTGGCGGGGGGGCGCTGATCGACATGGCGGGGTTTGCCGCGGCCACAGCCCACCGGGGTTTGCGCCTGATCCGGGTGCCCACCACGGTCATGGCCCAGGCCGACGCCTCCATCGGGGTCAAAAACGGCATTAACGCCTTCGGCAAGAAAAACTTCCTCGGGACCTTCGCCCCGCCGGCGGCGGTGGTCAACGACGCCGACTTTTTGCCCACGTTGTCCCAGCCGGATTGGATCGGCGGGGTGGCCGAAGCCGTCAAAGTGGCGCTCATCAAGGACGCGGCCTTCTTCGACTTCCTGGAGGCCAACGCCCAAGCCCTGGCCGACCGGGACCTGGGCCTCATGGAGCGGGTGATCCACCGCTGCGCGGCACTGCACCTGGACCATATCGCCAACCACGGCGACCCCTTCGAATTCGGCTCTTCCCGGCCCCTGGACTTCGGCCACTGGGCGGCCCACAAGCTGGAGCAGATCAGCGGCTTTGAGGTGGGGCACGGCCAGGCGGTGGCGCTGGGCATCGCTCTGGACGCCACTTACGCCCATCTGAGCGGGCTTTTGCCCCGCGCCCCGTGGCAGCGGGTCCTGAACACGCTGGCCAATCTGGGGTTTGATATCTATGATCCCCGCCTGGAGTTGGAGTACGGCCTGCTGGACGGCCTGAAAGAGTTTCGGGAGCACCTGGGCGGCTGGCTCACCATCATGCTCATCTGGGGTATCGGCCAGGGGATCGAGGTGCACGACATGGACCCGGACCTGGTACGCCAGAGCCTGGAGATCTTAAAGGAACGTTCCGAGGTGGTTCCCGAGGATACGGCCTGGACCAGGGCGAAAGTGGCCTGGAGTTAAGAGGCAGGGGAGGGGCCGGGGTCACCGCGGTATATCAGTGGCACCGGCCTCCGGCCGGTGAAAAGCCACAGGCTGGAAAGCCTGTGCCACCGCGTAGGGTGCGCACCGCGCATCATTTTTGAGGCTATTAATAACGGGCAGTGCCCGCTCTCCAGAACTACTTGCCGAGTCTGGCTTCCACCGCGGGCCAGTTGATATTCTGGAAAAAGGACTGGATGTAATCCGCCCGCTTCAGCCCATAATCGGGAAGGTAGGCGTGCTCGAAGACGTCCATGACCAGGAGGGGATTGCCGCCTGCCGGGTGTCCCACGTCGTGCTCGTTGATCCAGACATTGATTAGCCGCCCGGATTTGGGGTCTTCATAGAGCACGGCCCAGCCGATGCCCCGCATGGCCCCGGTGGCCTTGAAGTCTGCGGCCCAGTTATCATAGCTGCCGAAATTTTCTTCCAGCCGTTTCATGAGCTTACTGTCCTTCTTTAAGGGCTCCTTGCCCCCTAGATTGCCGAAGTAAAGCTCATGGAGGCGCATGCCGTCAAACTCCCACCCCAGGCGGCGCTTTAGTTCGGCGTAAGCCGGGCTGCCGGTCTGATTCTGGGAGGCCAGCTGCTGGAGTTGGTCCAACAGCAGGTTGGTGTTTTTCACATATCCCTGGTACAGGGTGAAGTGCATATCCAGCAACGTGTCGCTGAAGCCGGGCATACCCTTCAACTTGCTGAAATCCTGGGCTTCATAGGGTTTGCCACCCGTTTGCCCCTGGTTGCAGGCCAGGAGCAGCACCAATACCAGAAATCCCGACAGGACGAAGATCCGACTGCGTCGCATAGGCCACCTCCTTTTAACAACAGTAGGCAGCAGGACTGTGGTTGTCCAGGGAGGCAACAATTTTTAGGGAAGAGATTTAATTAAATGGGAATGAAGGTGAGCAGGGTGCAACTTAACCAGCGGCAACGGCCTCCGGCCGGGACAGGCCCACAGGCTGGAAAGCCTGTGCCACCGTAGGGTACGCACCGCGCCCGTTAAGGTTATGGATAGCAGGCAGTGATCGGGCTCTATTCCCTAGCGGATGCGAACTTTCACCTGGAAATGCTTCACGGCCTGGCCCCTTCCTTCCCACGATCGAAAATAATCCAGGGTGAGCTGGGAGTCGCCCGCGGTTTTGGCTTTCAGCCGCCAAGTCTTGAGGACCGGACCGCCAACCAGGTGCTTTTCAGCCAGGGACCTGGTTGCGGTCTTGAGCAACTCGAAGTGCTGCTGATCAAGCCGGTCGAATTCCCACTGGTAACCGGTGCCGGCCTGCTCTGGCAGAGAAAGCTCGATAAGAGCTCCGACTTTTACCTGAATCTCCCGGCCCGAGTCTTTCGCCTGCAAGGACGTCACTTCGGAAGCCGCCGGCAGGGTCACGGCGACCAGCAGAATGAGCAGGAAAGCAGATGCAGCGATCAGCAGGTTCTTCATGCGTCACCTCTAAGACATGGGGTATATGCTTGAGAATATAACTTAGAATGGTGGCGCCGGCCACCCGCGGTGAGCCTGGGCAACTTGTAGGGGAGTCTCCGCTCCCTGGCCTTAAGGGCTTCTCCAGGGCACGGGTATTTTTGCTTCACAGATGCGCAAATCTTGATAAACTGTTGATTACCAATGAAATTGGGAGGATAACCATGCGGACCGCCAATCCTGCATTAGGCGATAATACCTTCACCGGCTTCGGGCGGGTGGCCCGGACCGAGGGGGCCATGACCATCCAGGGCACCGCCAACAAGGCGATCCTGCTGCTGCTGTGCGTCCTGGTCACCGCCTCCTGGGTGTGGAGCAAATACTACCAGGCCATGAACCCCCAGGTGGTGACTCCCTGGGTGGCGGTGGGCGCCATCGCCGGATTCATCGTGGCCCTGGTCACCATCTTCAAGCAGACCTGGGCGCCCATCACCGCGCCCCTCTACGCCCTCCTGGAAGGACTGGTCATCGGCGGCGTTTCCGCCCTGTTCGAGGCCCAATTTCCCGGCATCGTCATCCAGGCGGTGGGGCTGACCTTCGGTACCTGCCTGGCCCTGTTGCTGGCCTACAAATCCAGGCTGATCCAGGCCACCGAAAACTTCAAGAAGGGCGTGGTGGCCGCCACCGGGGGCATCGTCCTGTTCTATCTCCTCACCATGGTCCTGGGCTTTTTCGGCATCCAGATACCCCTGGTCTATCAAAGCGGCTGGGTGGGGATAGGTTTCAGCCTCTTCGTGGTGGTCATCGCGGCGCTGAACCTGGTGCTGGACTTCGATTTCATCGAGCAGGGCGCGGCCCAGGGAGCCCCCAAATACATGGAGTGGTATGGGGCCTTCGGGTTGATGGTCACCCTGATCTGGCTCTACCTCGAGATGCTGAGGCTGCTGGCCAAGCTGCGGAGCCGGGACTAAGGGCGCCCGGGCAGGCTTAAGATTTCTCCAGGAGAATCAGGGCCCGGTAGGGTTCCGCCATATTCAGGGGGAAGTCGATCACCAGGTCGCCGTAAAACCCCTGGGTCTCGTTGCTGATCAGGGCGTAATCGCCTTTGGCCAGGTGCTCGTTCAGTTGTTCCAGGCGATCAGCGTCGTATTCCGGCCCCATTTCGAGGAAATATTGAGGGGTATAGGCAACGGCCCAGGCCTGCTTGGCCTTCAGCTTTTCCATGGGTCTTACTCCTTTTAGCTGAATTGAGGGAGGCGGCAGCAGAGGGCCACCCCCAGGGACTTGAAGAATTTATTTAAATTTAGGAATGATTCCCCGGGCCGTCAATAACCGGCGACCAGACTTTATCCACCCGGAATTGCCGCAATGACCCATCCGACCGACAAGCGTGACCCGGGGACCCCGCCCGGGGATGCCTCTCTCAGCGAAGTGGCCTTGATTACGGCCTTAAGCCGGGAATTCGGGGCCCCGCCGGCTGCGGTCGTCCTGGGCATCGGCGACGACTGCGCCGCGCTGGCGCTGGACGGCCCCGATTATCTCCTCTTAACCGTGGATACCCTGGTGGAAGGCGTTCACTTCGACCTGGCCTACACCTCCCTGGACCAACTGGGTTGGAAATCCCTGGCGGTGAATGTGAGCGACATCGCGGCCATGGGGGGCGAACCCCGGTACGCCCTGCTGTCCCTGGGCTGGCCGCCGGACCGGGACCGCTGCCTGGCCCTTCAGTTCGCCGCCGGGCTGGCCCGGGCCGCCCGGGAATACGGCGTGGCCGTTATCGGCGGCGACACCGTGGCCGCGCCCGAAGGCCTGGTCATCACCGTGACCCTGACCGGACAGGTGCCCGCCGCCCGGATGCTGCGGCGCGCCGGGGCCCGGCCGGGGGACCTGATCTTCGTCACCGGCCCCCTGGGCGAGGCCGCCGCGGGCCTGGAGATCTTGCGCCGGGGGGCGAAGCTAGCGCCGGACCTGCAAGAGCCCCTGATCGCAGCCCATCTGACCCCGCGGCCCCACCTGGCGGCCGGCCGCCTCCTGGCCCGGGAGGCCCTGGCCACGGCCCTTATCGACACTTCCGATGGGGTCGCCACCGACCTGTACCATGTTTGCCGGGCCAGCGGCGTGGGGGCGCTGATCCCCGCGGCCGCAGTCCCCGTCTCGCCCCGGGTGCAGGCCGCGGCGCCGGCCCTGGGCGTGAGCGCCCTTAACCTGGCCCTCACCGGCGGGGAAGACTATCTCCTGCTGTTCACCGCCGCCCCCGAGATGGCCGCCCGCCTGGACCAGGCCTTCGCCCGGGCCGGGCTGGCGCAGCCGTTGCCGCTGGGCCGCATCGTCCCCGGAGACCGGGTCCTGCTTTCGACCCCGGCGGGCGACGTGGACATCTCGGGCCGGGGCTACGACCATTTCCGCCTTGACCTGACGGCCGAAGACCTTTAAGATAAAAGCACTATTTTGCCCTGAGGCTGACCGGGGACTTACGGCCTGGCTTGGATTTCAAGAATAAAGGATAAACCTTGCATGTGCGCCCATCCGGAGGAACGCCCGTTGAAAGTCTGCTCCACCTGCAGCCACTGGACCTATAAATACAAAGGCCTGTGTACCCGTATCAACCAGGGAGTGGGAAAGTTCTGGAACTGCGAAGAGTGGACGGCCGCGGCCGGCCGGCCGGCGCCGGAACACCCGGAAGCCAGCCCGGCCCGGCCCTCAGGCGCCTAACCCCAGGGAGGCTTGGCGATGCAAGAGGTAGCCTTTATGGCCCTGGTGCATGGGGTGTACGTGGTGACCACCCGCCTGGACGACAAGGTCAACGGCATGACTGCGTCCTGGGTCTCCCAAGTATCGCTGCATCCCCTGATGGTCATGGTGTCCATTGCCCCGCCCCGCTATTCCCACGCTTTGATCAAGGAAAGCGGCGTCTTCGCCGTGAACGTTTTGACCGGCGACCACATTGACCTGGCCAAACGCTTCGGCTATAAAAGCGGCCGCAGCATCGACAAGTTCGCCGGCCTGAATTGGACCACCGCGGTGACCGGGGCGCCCATCCTGCCCCAGGCCTACGCCTACCTGGACCTGAAGCTGGTGCACAGCTTTACGGCGGGAGACCATACCCTGTTCGTGGGAGAAGCGGTGGCCGCTAAAATCCTCCATCCCCAGAGCCAGCCCCTCATCTTTAAAAAGACCGATTTCTTTTGAGGCTTGGGTTCCCAGCCCCGCTGGCGCCCGCTTTCCCCAGGTCCCCCCGACGTCCCCGCGCCCACTGGTAGCGCCCTCCAACCAGGCCCCAGAAAATATTTGACTTACCTGAGGCTTTGGTTTATTCAAATCGTATAAGTTTCCGATTCTAGAAGATACTTCGGGGAGAGGAAACTCGGGGGAAACGGGGATGATTATCAATTTCGGGGATGTGGGACGAATCTGCCTTAACCAGGAGATTCGGGGGGTCTGCGAGAACTGCCTCTGGTGGGAGTGGGATTCCCGGCAGCAGCGGTGCAGCAACGCACAGTATCACGTCTGCCCGTTGTATCGGGACCTGCTCTTCAACGCCAAGGCTGCCCGGTTGCGTCCGGAGCTGCGGTCAGGGCTGCCGCCCGCAGACGCCGGGTCAGGAGATCAGCCTGTCGCACCGGCAGGGGAATCCGGTATCTCGTAACGCAGCCCAGCACCATCTCCAGACATTCCGGCAGCGTGATGCGGTGGCCGGGGGAGATGTAGAGGGGTTTTATACCCCTGCGCGTCCGCAGGATCAATCCCACCTGTTTTCCTTGCCAGATTAACGGCTTATACGAGCCAGCCTCCATTTCCGGTTCCGTCCCTTCGCCCACCAAGCGGCTCTTCGCCACCCCGATGGCGGGCAGGTCCATTACCAACCCCAGGTGCGCGGCCAGACCCAGGCCCCGGGGATGGGCGATGCCCTGGCCGTCTACCAGGACCACGTCCGGACGCGCTTTCAGGCGCAGGAGCGCCGCCGCCAGGATAGGGACCTCCCGGAAACTCAGCAGCCCGGTGCGATAGGGAAACGGACACTGCCCCGCCACGCCCGCCTCCTCCACCAGTTCCAGCTCCGGATAGCGATAGAGGGCAGCGGCCCCGAAGATGCGCTGATCGCTCCGGTCGCAGATAGCATCCACTCCGGCCACCAGCCGGGGCGGGTGGGGGAGGGGAACTAGTTGGACCTGGTGACGCAGTTTTTCTTGGAGCGCCACCGCGTCCTGGTAGGTCTCAGGCCAATCTAAGGGAAGGTGGGCATCGGCCGCCATGAATTCGTTCATCGTAATTGGGAAAAAAGGTGGGCCGTGCCCACCCTACAGCAGCTCACCGCTCACTCATCTCACCAGCTCGGCGCTGTAGATAAACGCCCCGTCCCGTTTGGCCAGTTGCCCGTCCCGATTTTCAATGATCCAGCCGCTGGCGCCTTTGCCGCCGAAGGGCAGGCGCAGGGGCGTGAAGATGAAATCCACGTTGTCGTAGGTCATGCCGAAGGTCTCGGTCAGGGCTTCTTTGGCCCCTGGCGGCGGGGTGCCGAACCAGGAGACCAGGAAAGGGTAGCGGCTGGGCAGGACTTTTTCTACCGCGGCCTCGTCGCTTGCCACCGGCGTCAGGGTCAGGAAGGGTCCGAACAGTTCCAGGTCCGGGGGGGCCTCGGTTTCCAGCAGAAACGGCCCCTGCCAGAGACCGTCCCGGCGGGGCGGCGTCAAGAAGCGGGCCTCTTTCAGAGACTCCAAGGCCCGCGCCACGAGTTTGCGAGTGCGCTCCACCTTAAGGGGGCCGATCCGGGTCTCGGGGTCCCGGGGGTCTCCTACCTTGATCTCGGGCATCAGGGCGAGGATCATGGCCTGGGCCCGGTCATAGATGTCCCGGTGGATATAGGCCCGCTTCAGGGTGGTGCAGTACTGGCCGCCGTTGACAAAGGCCCGCCAGACCACGAACCTGACGGCCTGGTCCAGGGGGGCGTCTTTGAACAGGATCACCGGCGGCAGGCCGCTGGGCCCGGCAAAGAAGAGTTTATCGAAATGCCGGGCTTGCTGTTCGTAGGCCGCGCCCACTTCGCCGCCGCCGGAGATGAACAAGACCCGCACGTCGGGGTCCCGGACGCATTCCTGCCCGAAGACCCGGTTATCCAGGCCCACCACCGCGGTGAAGGGGTCCAACCCCGCCATAATCTCTTGGAAGAGGAGAGCGGTGCGGGGGGTTTGGGACGAGAAACTGAACCGGAAGCGGTTGCCCCCCAGGATGGCGGCGCCGCCCACCCGGGCCACCATGACCGGCGGGGCGTCATAAGGCAGGATGGCGGCCACCGTGCCGTACGGCGCCTTGCCTTCGACATAGGGGACTTCCAGAGCCATGGTGCGGAGATGCTCGACCGCCATGGTCAGTTCCATGGCCGCGGCGCGGCACGGGGTGCCGATATCCTCCCCTTCCGCCTCGATCAGATCGTCCCGGCGCGCCTCCAGGCGCCGAGCCAGTTCCTCCAACAATTGCAAACGCTCTGGCAGGGATAGAGTCATCTCGACGTTTCGCCTTTCTCTTTTACAGGTCGCGGGGTTCCGGCGGTTCGGCCTCGGGGAGCCGTTTCTGCAGCCAGACCACATCCACGTCCTGCCCGAACTTGCGGCTTACCCGAGCCAGGCGGCCGCATTCCCGGAAGCCGTTTTTCAGATGGAATTCCAGGCTCTCGTGGTTGCAGGAAGAGACGCTGGCCAGGAGTGAATCGATCCCCAGCTTGGCGGCCTGTTCCGCAAAGAAGTCCAGCATCGCAG
Organism: Syntrophobacterales bacterium; assembly: GCA_023229795.1. Taxonomy (GTDB): domain Bacteria; phylum Desulfobacterota; class Desulfobaccia; order Desulfobaccales; family 0-14-0-80-60-11; genus 0-14-0-80-60-11. The sequence goes on along the minus strand of JALNYP010000025.1, from coordinate 9,870 downwards.
TCCCCAGACCTTGCCGGGTATGCTCCGGCATGATGAAGTAGGTGGCTTCGGCGGTCCTTTGGAACGTTTCCGCGGGATGGAAGGGCCTCAGAAACCCGAAACCCACGACCTCGGCGCCGGCTTTGACCGCCACCGCGGGGTAACCCCGGGTCATTTCCATAAATCGATCGAAGAACTGGTACCCCACCGGCTGATCGGGATAGGCAGCATAGCTGTGTTGAACATGATAATTGAAGATATCGATGATCGGCTGGCGGTGGGTCTCGGACATGGTCTCAAAGATGTAGTCCATCAGGTCGCGCTCCCTCATCTGGCCCGGATCGCGGGGCTCATGGTGCTTGTCCGTCTCGAGGTCAGATTATCACAAATTTTCGGTCCCGGGGTTCCAAAGTTGAGGATAATTTGGGGCTTTTGCCGTGCGGCGCCAGACGCCTGAGCCGGCCCCATGTGAAAAATGGTATTTTCTCCTTGACATGACGGCCTGGGGCCATATAATCGAAGGCGGATGGGAAATCCCCTTTCTTTTTTAGGGGAAATTTTATATATAACTGATCAGGTTCAGTTTTTTTCAGCGAGAGCAGCTTGCACCATGGGCCGGAGACGGCTCAAGCGGATCGCAGGTAGGAAGGCTGCACCGCCGCGGCTAAGGCAAATTTTCAAGAAGGATACATCGGAGGAAAAATGGCAGATGAGGCCGTGAAAGAAATCAAGGTGGACAGGAAGCACCGCAAAATCGGGAATATCGCCCCCGAGCTGGCGGATCGCTGCTATACCTGTGGCACCTGCGCGGGAGGCTGTCCGGCCACCGGACTGGTTCCCGGCTGGGACTCCCGGAAGGCCATCCGGGCCATCGTGTTTGGGATGGAGCAGGAGGTCATTGATTCCAAGTGGCCCTGGGTTTGCACCCTGTGCGGCCGCTGCCAGTATCAATGCCCCATGGGTATTGAGTTGATGCGGACCTTCCGGGCTTGCCGCACCGCCCGGGACCGCGACAAGGTGCCGGGCCCGATCCACAAGGGCACCATGATGAATCTCCAGCGGGGGAACAACCTCGGGATTCCCCGGGATGACTTCCTCTTTCTCCTGGCCGAACTGGGCGTGGAGATGGAGACTGACGAAGAGCAGCCCTGCCCCGGCTTCTATGTGCCGGTGGACAAAGAAGGCGCCAACATCATCGTCACCATCAACTCCAAAGAGCCCTTCGGCGAACCGGACGACATGAAATTCTGGTGGCGCATCTTTTACGCCGCCAAGGAAGACTGGACCGTTTCGTCCACCAACTGGGAAGGCGTCAACTGGGGCCTGTTCTCCGGTGACGATCCCGCCTGGAAGGAGCAGGTCGGTCGGGTGATCGAAAACGCCCGACGAGTCAAGGCCAAAACCATTTTGTACCCCGAATGAGGGCATGCCTACTATGCAACCCGGGTCGGGTTCAAAAATTGGTTCCCCGAAGTTTTCGAAGAATTCAAAGTAGTCAGCGTCATGGACCTGCTGGAGGAGTACATCAAAGAAGGCAGGATCAAGCTCAATACCCACAAGTACCACGAAGCTTACACCGTCCACGATCCCTGCAACTATGTGCGCAAATCGCACATGATCTTTAAAGATGACAACGCCTCGAAAACTCGCTGGATCTCCCAGCAGTGCATCGACCCCAGCCTCTTCCGGGAAATGTGCGACGATCCGCTGAACAACCTGTGCTGCGGCGCGGGCGGCGGCGCCTGGGCCATGCCCTACGACGCCGAGCGCCTGGCTTACGGCAAGATGAAGGCCGATCAGATCAAGGGCACCGGGGCCGAGTTGGTTATCGCTCCCTGCCACAACTGCCGGGACCAGATCATGAAGGGTTTGGGCAAGGAACACAAAGAAGGCCGCATGGACATGGGCAACTACCAGGAAACCCTGTACCTCTGGGAACTGGTGGCCAACTGTCTGGAATTCGAGCCGTGGAGCGAAGCAGAACAGGCCAAGGCCAAAGAACTCCGGGACGCCCAGTTTGAGCGGGACGGGATCGAGTTGGAAGAAGAAGAATAAGGTCTGTTTAATCTGACGCCACGAGCCCGGTGAGCCTCTGGTTTACCGGGCTTTTTTTTGCCAAGCCAGGGCGCTCATCCTCAATTTTCTCCTTTTTCCCCTCTGCCCTTTGGAGAGAATGACATTGCATGTGCGCGGATCGGACTTAATATTCTAGGCGAGGAGGACAACCATGAAAAAATCCATCGGCCCGAGAACCATGGCTTTCCCGACCCCGGTGTGGGTGGTGGGGACCTATGACGCCAACGATAAGCCCAACGCCATGACTGCGGCCTGGGCTTCCATCTGCTGCTCCAAGCCCCCCTGCGTCGGGGTCTCTCTGCGCAAAGCTACCTATACTTATGGGAATATCGTGGCGCGCCAGGCCTTTACCATCAGCGTGCCCTCCGAGGCCCACGTGCGGGAGGTGGATTATTTGGGCATGGCCAGCGGCAAGGACGTGAACAAGTTCGCGGCCGCCCGCCTCACCCCGACGGCCGGGAAAATGGTGGATGCCCCCTATGTCGAGGAATTTCCCCTGGTGCTGGAGTGCAAGCTGCTCCACACCCTGGAGATCGGCCTGCACACCCTGTTTATCGGGGAAATCCTGGACGTCAAGGCCGACGAGGCCGTCCTGGGGGAGAAGGGCTTCCCGGATATCGAGAAGGTCCGGCCCATCATCTTCGGTCCCGAGATCCGGACCTATCACGGCATCGGCAAATTTCTGGGCCAGGCCTTCGCGGTGGGCAAGGATATCGGCTGAAAGGTAAGGGCGCGCTGGGTGTGCGCCCTCAGGGGGGACACGCAGGTCCCCCCTACAAAGAAGCTTCATAAGGATAATACCATGAGCCGGGATTTGACCGAACCGGAAATCCGGAAGGTGCGCCAGGGCATCAGGGAAAAGTATGACAAGGTGGCCGCGGCGGGGCCCGGCGGCTGCTTCCGCTACCCCACCGGCCGGGAGGGTATGGAGCAGTTGGGTTACCCCCCGGAGGTCCTGCGGGATTTCCCCCCGGCCATCCTGGCCGCGTTCTGCGGCGTGGGCAACCCCTTCAGCCTGGGGCCGCTCTACCCCGGGGATGCGGTCCTGGATATCGGCTGCGGGGCCGGAGTGGACTCCCTGGTGGCGGCCCATCTGGTGGGGGAAGGCGGCCGGGTGGTGGGGGTCGATGTTACCGCCGCGATGATCGAGACGGCCCGGGGCCACCTGGCGCGGCTGGGCTGGCCCCAGGTGCGCTTTGAGCCGGCCGACGCCGAGGCCCTGCCCTTCCCGGCTGACGACTTCGACGCGGTGATCAGTAACGGCGTCTTCAACCTGACCCTGGATAAAGAGCAAGCCCTGGCCGAGGCCCACCGGGTCTTGAAACCCGGCGGCCGCCTCATGCTCGCGGATATGGTCCTGGTGGCGGCGCTGCCGCCGGAGAAGGGCGATAAGGTGGAAAACTGGTTCCAGTGAATCGGCGGGGCCATCCCGGGAAAGGCTTTCCTGGGTCTGCTGCTGAAAACCGGTTTCCACCGGGCGCGCCTGGCCGCGTACACCGGCTTCAAGAGTTCCCCTTACACCGAAGGGGCCTTATTTTACGGGGAAAAACTGGTGGACGCGGCGGCCAAAGACGATATCACCGCCCAAGCCGGGTTGGTGACCGAACCCCTGAAAGAGGCGGCTTGTGAACCTGGAGGCGGGTGAAAGCCGAAATGACGCCGCCCGGGTTGGGCGGGAAGATTTTTAATTCGAGAAAGGACGAGCCTTTAAATCCTCGTTCCTAAACTTTGCTTGGAAAATGCCAAATGATGACATTAGAGGAAAAACTTGACGCATTGGTTCAGATCGTACTTCGGGCACGAACCTTTTTTGACCTTTGGTGGATTTATGAAGGTGCACCAACTCGCTCGAAATACCTGCCTTCCATGAATCGCTACTCTGAGTTCTTCCGGTTCGATATTCATGCCCAGTTAATAACTTATACAATGTATTTTTGTCAGGTCTTCGAAAATAATCAAAGAAATATGAACATCAAGCATGTTGTGAACAAAGCCAAGAATAGAGGAGTCTCGACAGGTTACATAGCTGCGGCGGAGAAAGCATTGAAAGAGGGCCTTGCAATCCGAGAAAAGTTGGCGATTGTTCGCAATAAGCTTTTTGCGCACAGGGATGCATCTCTCAGCTATTCAGAAGCTTTCAAAAAGGCCGATATAACTCCAGACGAGATCAGGCGCCTCTCCGAATTGGGTCTTGAGGCTATCAACTCGCTCCGAACTGCGCTTGGACAAAAAAAACAGGGGTTCAGCATATTGCCCGGAAAAGATCTTGAGGAACTGTTAGAAGAAATTAGCTCCAGAAGCTAACTTTATCGCTATGGCCGATATCGGCACGGTACGTGCGAGGCGGGCCTGGGCCGCCATTATTTTTGGTGGGCCGTGCCCACCCTACATCAGGCTTTATATGTCGCAGGGGCGACCCGGCGGGTCGCCCCTAGTTGGGGAAAACGATGTTTCTCGGATAATGTGGAAAATTATTATTCCGCTGCTTCGGGATTCAGCAGATAGGCCTCTACGAAGCGGTCCAGGTCGCCGTCCAGGACCGCGTCGACGTTGCCCTCTTCGTGTTTGGTGCGGTGGTCTTTGATCATGCGGTAGGGCTGCATGACATAAGAGCGGATCTGGCTGCCCCAGGCGATGTCTTTCTGGGTATCCTGCAGTTCCTGCTTCTTTTCGGCCCGCTTGCGCTTCTCCAGGTTATAGAGGCGGGCCCGGAGCACCTTCATGGCCAGTTCCCGGTTGCGGTGCTGGGAGCGCTCCGTCTGGGAAGAAACCACGATGCCGGAAGGCATATGGGTGAGGCGCACCGCGGAGGAGGTCTTGTTGACGTGCTGGCCGCCGGGGCCGCTGGCCCGGAAGGTGTCGATGCGCAGGTCCTTTTCCTGGATATCGATGTCGATGCGGTCGTCCACTTCGGGCAGCACCTGCACCGCCGCAAAGGAGGTGTGGCGGCGGCCGCTGGCGTCAAAGGGCGAGATACGCACCAGGCGGTGGATGCCGTTTTCGCTCTTCAGATAGCCGAAGGCATAGGGTCCGCTGGTGGTGAAGGTAACGCTCTTGACCCCGGCCTCGTCGCCGGGCAACAGGTCGATGGTCTCGGTCTTGAAGCCCTTACGTTCGGCGTAGCGCAGGTACATGCGCAAGAGGATTTCGGCCCAATCCTGGGCCTCGGTGCCGCCGGCGCCGGCATGGATGGTGATGATGGCATTCTTCTCGTCTTCCTCGCCGCCCAGGAGCAGCTTGAGCTCCCAGTCCGAGAAGTCGCGCTCCAGGGCCGTCAGGTCCCTGGCCACTTCTTTCAGGGTCTGGTGGTCCTCTTCCTCCAGGGCCATATCCAGGAGCAGTTCCAGGTCCTCCAGTTGCTTGTGCCGCGCCACATATTCTTCCGTGGCCTGCATGAGGCCGGCCCGCTCCCTAAGGATGTCCGCGGCCCGGGCCTGATCGTCCCACAGCTCCGGGGCGCCCATCAGCTCATCTAGATGGCGCAGCCTGACTTGTTTGCCCGCCAGATCAAAGATGACCTCGAAGGGTTTCCAGACGGTCCTGCAACCCCTTCAATCTGGTTTTCAATTCTACGCTATCTTGTAACATCGCGACCTCCCGGTATAGCTATCAGCTATCAGCTTTCAGCGGTCAGCTGTCAGCCAAGATTTTGTTGGTCTGAGAAATGATGATATGGAGGTGATACCGGTTCTAATTTCGATCTGACTCAACGATAAATTTTATCAGAAATTTCATTAATTAGGAAGGGGGACCCTTTGAGTTCTTTTCCCGTTGGTCTGTAGCCCCCGCGGCTGGCCCGATTCACCTGCCCAGCACAGGAGAACTTCCCCGCAACCTGATTATCGGACCAGGGCGGAGATAACCTTAGGCGGCGGGGGCAGGCGAGGTCCCCGGGCTCAGTCGTCGCCCAGGTAGGCCTGCTGCAGTTGAGGATGGGCCAGGAGTTCGGCCCCGGTGCCGGCCAGCACCACCCGGCCGGTCTCCAGGACGTAGCCGTGGTGGGCGATGCCGAGGGCGGCCACCGCGTTCTGTTCCACCAAGAGGATGGTGACGCCCCGCTGGTTGAGGCGGGTGATAACCTGAAGCACCTCTTTGACCAGCAAGGGCGCCAGGCCCAGGGAGGGTTCATCCAGGAGCAAAAGGCGCGGCCGGGACATCAGGGCCCGGCCCAGGGCCAGCATCTGCTGCTCGCCGCCGGAAAGCGTGCCCGCGGCCTGGTCCCGGCGCTCCGCCAGGCGGGGAAAGGTGTCGTAGATCCGGTCCAGGTCCCGGTTGAGGGCCGCTTGGTCCCGGCGGAAATAGGCCCCCAGGAGCAGATTCTCGTAGACCGTGAGATTGGCGAAGATGCGGCGGCCTTCCGGCACCAGGGCGATGCCGCTCCGGATGATCTCATGGGTGGCTCGGCCCCTGATCTCCCGGCCCTCAAAGAGAATGCGCCCCTTCTGGGCCGCGGCCAGGCCGGTGATGGCCCTCAGCGTCGTGGTTTTGCCGGAGCCGTTGGCCCCCAGCAGGGTGACGATCCGGCCCTTGGGGACGGCGAAGCTGATCCCGCCCAGGGCCTGGATGGGCCCGTAGGAGACGTGGAGATCGAAGACTTCCAACATTCTGAGTTCCTTTAGCAACTAGCAAATAGCAGTTAGCAATTAGCCAAAAACACAAAGCACAGTTCTCCAAATCAATAGACCTTACCTAAATCTGCATTTCATCTTGGCTAACTGCTAACTGCTGACTGCTAATTGCTAACTGCTATTTTCCCAAATAAGCCCGGATTACCTGTGGGTTCCGCCGCACCTCTGCGGGAACGCCGGCAGCGATGGTGAGGCCGTGGTCCAGGACGGTGAGATGCCGGCACAGGCCCATGACCAGACGCAGATTGTGTTCGATGACCAGGATAGTCAAATGATAGCGTGCCTGGATCTCTCGGATGAACTCGATCAACTCCAGGGTCTCCTGGGGGTTGAGGCCCGCGGCGGGTTCATCCAGGAGGAGAAAGCGGGGCTCAGTGGCCAGGGCCCGGGCGATCTCCAGGCGGCGCTGGTGGCCGTAGGGCAATTTTCCCGCGGGCTGCCTGGCCACGTCCGCCAACCCCACTTCGGCCAGGAGCGCCATACCTTGATCCCGGACCGCCCGCTCTTCCCGGCGGTAGCGGGGCAGCTTGAGGACGGCAGCCTCCCAAGAGGCCCGGCCCCGGCAGTGGCGCCCCACCAGGACGTTGTCCAGGACGGTCAAGCCGCCGAACAGGCGGATGTTCTGGAAGGTTCGGGCGATCCCTAAGGCCGTGATGCGGTGGGGCGGCGCGCTCGTAATATCTTGGCCATCCCAGAAGATGCGGCCGCCTGTGGGCTGGAGAAAGCCGCTGATGAGGTTGAAGACCGTGGTCTTGCCGGCGCCGTTGGGGCCGATGAGGCCGTAGAGGCCGCCGTCGGGCACGGCCAGATTCAGATCCTCCAGGGCTGAGAGGCCCCCGAAGCGCATGTCCAAGTGTTCGGTGGTGAGAAGGGACATGGACGTCTAGTCTGCCCTGGGGCCCGGCGCCGGGGTAGTGAACCGGCGTTGCAGCCAGCGGCCCAGGCCCTGCCAGGAGAACTCCCGCCGGCCTAAAAAGCCCCGGCGGAAATACATGATCACCAGGAGCAGCGCTAGGGACAGGATCACCATGCGCATGCCGGGAACGCCGGGGATGGTGTGCCCGAAGATGGTGGCGGGTTCTTCGACGATCCGCAGCCACTCCCCCGCCAGGGTGAAGAAGGCTGCGGCCAGGATGGCGCCGGTGGTGGACCCCAACCCCCCCACCACGATGATGATGAGCAGGTTGAAGGTGAGGAAAAAGGTGAAGAGCGACGGGGAGATGGTGGTGATGAGGTGGGCCAAGAGCCCCCCGCCCACCCCGAAGAAAAAGGCGCTGAGGATATATGCGCCCAGCAGGTGGCGAAAGGTGTTGACGCCCGCGGCCCTGGCCGCGGTCTCATCCTCCCGGATGGCCTGCAAGGCCCGGCCGTAGCTGGAGTTGACCAGGGAGACGATGACCATGACCGCCACCGCCGCCACCCCCCAGGACCACCAGAGATTGGTGTAAGGATAGAGCCCTTTGAGGCCCAGGGGACCGTTAGTCAGGCCCTGGAGGTTGTTGGCCAGGACCCGCACCACTTCGCCGAAGCCCAGGGTGACGATAGCCAGGTAGTCGCCTCGCACCCGAAAGACCGGAAAGCCGGTAATCAGGCCAAAGGCCGCCGCCACCAGCCCCCCCGCCAGCAGCGCCAGGGGAAACGGCAGGGCCATCTGGCTCAGCGGCCAGTACAGGGGCGTGACCAGGAAGTTCAGGGTCTTTTCCGCCGGGGTCATGGTCAGGAGCGCCGCGGTGTAGGCCCCCAGGGTGATAAAGGCGTTGGGTCCCAGATGGAGTTGGCCGCAGACGCCGTTCACCAGGTTGTAGGCCACCGCCAGCGTGATAAAGATGGCCACGTTATTGAGGAGGCGCACCTGATACTCGTTGCCCCAGCGGCTCGCCGCCCCCAGGCACAGGCCTAGCAGGATCAGGGCTCCCAGGTTTAGGTACAACTTGCGGATAGCAATGACTCCTTTTGAAGCAGTTAGCAGTTAGCAAATGCAAAAACTTTCTGTTTGCCCGGCAACCTCCTAACTGCTAATTGCTAACCGCTCTACAGCTTTTCCTGCCCCAATGCCTCGCCCAGCAGGCCGGTGGGGCGCACCAGGAGCAGGGCGATGAGCAGGGTGAAGGCCACCGCGTCCCGGTAGCCCGCCCAGGCCGGAAAGAAGGCCACGATCATCACTTCGAGGAGCCCCAGGAGCAGGCCGCCCAGGACCGCGCCGGTGACGTTGCCGATCCCGCCCAGCACGGCGGCGATGAAGGCCTTGAGCCCCGGCATGATCCCCATGAAGGGATTCACCTGGGGATACTTCATGGCCCACAGGAGTCCGCCGGCCCCGGCCAGGAGCGAGCCGATGAGAAAGGTAAAGGCGATGATGCGGTTGACGTCGATGCCCATGAGGCTGACGGTCTCGAGGTCCAGGGCGATGGCCCGCATGGCCCGGCCCGCCGCGGTCCTATAGATAATGACAAAGAGCCCTGCCAAGAGTACGGCCGTAACCAGGGGGATGAGGAGGCTCAAGCGGGGCACGTACAGGCCCCCCAGGGCAAAGGCGCCGGCCAGGAGCCGGGGGGTGGGGAAGGGCAGGGGCCGGCCCCCGGCGATGACCAGAGCCAGGTTCTCCAGCAGGAAAGAGGCGGCAATGGCGGAGATCAACAGCGAAATGCGCGGCGCCCGGCGCAGGGGCCGGTAGGCCCCCCGCTCGAGGAGCACCCCCATGAGGCCGGTGAGACCGATGGCCAGGCCGAAGGCCGCGGGCCAGGGCCAGCTAAAGAGCCCTACTGCCATGACCGCCAGATAGGCCGCGACCATCAAGAGGTCGCCGTGGGCGAAATTGATGAGCCGCAGGATGCCGTACACCAAGGTGTAGCCGATGGCAATGAGGGCATAGAGACTGCCCAGGGACAGGCCGTTGATGAGCTGCTGCAGAAAGGTGAGAAAATCCACGCGGGTATTATGGCAGAGATCAGGGCCGGGAGGCTAAAGTCGGCGGTGACCCATAATTATTTCTTAGAGCTTGACACCGACTAAATTTCTGGTAAACTATAAAAAGTTTAGCATGTCAGACTGAAGGCAGGGCCACAAGTCCTGGACAAGAATCGGACAGGGGTGCTAATTCCTTGCCGATTTTTTTTTGCCTGACTGCTGTGCCCCTGCTTTTTTGGCAGGAAATATTTGCAGTATTTGTTGGAGGATTCACATGAAG
>JALNYP010000114.1 GCA_023229795.1 Syntrophobacterales bacterium | reverse complement strand
GAGCGGGTGCTGCAATCGGAACGCCTGGCCGCGGTGGGCAACACGGTGACGCATATCGCCCATGAAATCAAGAACCCCCTGCTGATTATCGGCGGGTTCGCCCGGCAGCTCCTCAAGCTCCCGGCCCTGGAAGACAAGGCCCGCCAGAAGCTCGCCATCATCGCCGAGGAGGTGGGCCACCTGGAGACCATGGTGGCCGAGATGCGGGATTTTGTCCGCCGGCCCCAGGCCGAAAAACGCCCCGGTCAGATCGGGGCCGCGCTCGCCGAAGTCCTGGAGCTGTTCGCCGATACCCTGGAAGAGCACCACATCACAGTGCGCCGGGTGGAGGAGGGGCCGCTGCCGTTGGTGAGCTTCGACCCCAAGCAGGTGCGGCAGGTGCTCATCAATCTGGTGAAGAACGCTATGGAGGCCATGCCCCGGGGCGGCGAGATCACCATTGCCAGCCGGGTGCAGGGCGACCAGGTGGAAATCGCCGTCACCGATACCGGCGAGGGCATGTCTTCGGAGGTGGCGGCCAATATTTTTCAGCCTTATTTTACCACCAAGGAGAAGGGGACCGGGCTGGGGCTGGCCATCTGCCAGAGCATCATCGGGGAACACGGCGGCGCCATCCTGGTGGACAGCACCCCGGGCCGGGGCTCCACTTTTACCATCCGGCTGCCCCGGGCGGAAGAGGCGGTGGTGACGGCGGGGACGGACTAGTTTATCCGGCGTCCGACGGCGGAGGCGCAGTGCAAAGAAGCGGGCGAGGAGACCTCGCCCCTACAAAACCGGCGTGGTGTAGGCGCGGGGTTTCCCCGCCCTGGCGGAATAATCCCGTTTTCCAACAGCCGGCTGATTAATCCTTCTTATGCAAGAAATGCCCGAAACTACTCTGGAAGCCCCGGTTATTCGACCTGAAGCCGCGCCGCTGCTGAGCGTGCGGGATCTGACGGTGAACTTCGCCGCGGAGCGGGGCCGGGTCAGGGCCGTGGCCGGGGTGAGCTTCGATCTGGCCCCTGGCGAGACCCTGGGGCTGGTGGGGGAATCGGGGTGCGGCAAGACCGTCACCGCCATGTCCATTCTGCGGCTGCTGCCGGTGCCGCTGGCGGAGGTCACCGGCGAGATTCGCTTTCAAGGAGAGGAGCTGCTGGGCTTGCCGGACAGCCACATGCGCCAAATTCGGGGCAACCGCATCGCCATGGTCTTCCAGGAGCCCATGACCGCACTCAATCCGGTCCTGACCGTCGGCGAGCAGGTGGCCGAGGCCCTGCGCCTGCACCGGGGGCTGTCCCATCCCGAGGCCTGGCGGGAGGCCGGGGCGGCATTGAGCCGGGTGGGGTTTCCCGATGCGGCGCACCGCCTGGGGCAGTACCCGCACCAGCTCTCGGGGGGCCTGCGGCAGCGGGCCCTGATGGCCATGGCCCTGGCCTGCGACCCCGAACTGCTCATCGCGGATGAGCCCACCACCGCCCTGGACGTGACCATCCAGGCCCAGATTCTGGCCCTGCTGGCCCGCCTCAAGGCGGAATTGGGGCTGGCAGTGCTGTTCATCACCCACAACCTGGGGATCGTGGCCCAGACCGCGGACCGGGTGGCGGTGATGTACGCAGGGCTCATCGTGGAGGCGGCCCCGACCGCGGAACTCTTCCGCCATCCGGACCATCCCTACACCCAGGGGCTGCTGGGGTCCGTGCCCCGGTTGGATTTCAGTCGGCCGCCCGGAGGCACCCTGGCGGCGATCAAGGGGCATCTGCCGGCGGAGCCGCCGGCGGGCTGCCTCTTTAGGGACCGCTGCCCTCTGGTTCATGGCCGCTGCCTGGAGGAACCGCCCTGGGTGGAAGTGGGCCCCGGGCATGTGGTGCGGTGCTGGAATTATGTCTGAACTTTTAGCCGCCCACGATCTCTGTCGCTATTTCCGCCTGGCCGGCGCCTGGGGGAAGGGGCCGCTTTTGAAAGCGGTGGACGGGGTGAGTTTTGTCCTTTATCCCGGGGAAACTCTGGGGCTGGTGGGGGAGTCCGGCTGCGGCAAATCCACCCTGGGCCGCCTGGCCCTGGCGCTCTTGCCCCCCACCCGGGGCCGCATCGTCTTCGCCGGGGAGGACCTGGCCCAGGTCTCCCATAAGCGCCTCAAGGAACTCAGGCGCCAGATCCAGATCATCTTCCAGGACCCGTACTCGTCGCTCAATCCCCGCATGACCGTGGGCCAGATCCTGGAAGAGCCCTTTATCATCCATAGCCTGGGGTCCCGCCAGGAGCGGCGGGCCTGGGTGGATGAGCTGCTCGGAGAAGTGGGGCTGACCAGCGACGTCGGCGACCGCTATCCCCATGAATTCAGCGGCGGCCAGCGCCAGCGCCTGGGGATCGCCCGGGCCCTGGCCCTGAAGCCCCGGCTGATGGTGGCGGACGAGCCGGTCAGCGCCCTGGATGTTTCCATCCAGGCCCAGATTCTCAATCTGCTGGCGGAGTTGCAGCAGCGCCATGGCCTGGCGTATCTGTTCATCTCCCACGACCTCTCCGTCATCTCCCAGATCAGCAACCGGGTGGCGGTGATGTATGTGGGCAAATTGATGGAAATGGCCTCCCGGGAGGTCCTGGCCGCCGCCCGGCTGCACCCCTATACAGAGGCCCTGCTGGCCGCGGTGCCCCGGCCCACCCCGGAGCGGACTTTTGCGCCGCCGGCCCTGAAGGGGGAGCCGCCCAGCCCGGTGAATGTGCCGCCGGGCTGCCCCTTTCATCCCCGCTGCCCCGAAGCCCAGTTCCCGGTCTGCAGGGAGAACGTTCCCGCCTTTCGGGAGACCGCGCCGGACCACTGGGTGGCCTGCCATTTCCGGTAGGGGTAAGGAAGGGGGGCGGGGAGGGGCGTTCCCCCGGCCCAGATGCGGCAATATCCTGCTCAAATGATCAAAATGACCATGCGAAAATGGTCAAATCGTTTATAGACTCCCCCTCTGCCTTGAATTATCGTTAAATCGTCAACCACTGCTTTATCGAATAGAATGAAAAACCCCTGGAACCCCCGGAGAAATCCGGGGGTTTTCTTTAAGCAGCCGAGGTGGGGAGATGAAAAGCAAGAGCATTTTAGTGGTAGCCGCCTGCATCTGGTGCGCCGGGTGTGCGGGGATGTCGTCCACGGAACAGCGCATGTTGAGTGGTGGGGCAATTGGGGCCGGAAGCGGTGCCCTCATCGGCGCCATAGGGGGCTCTACGGCGCTGGGCGCAGCCATCGGCGGCGGCGCGGGCGTGCTGGGCGGTTTAGTTTACGATCAATACCAGAAATCTCGTGAGGCTCAGCCCTTGCGCCAGACTTCTATGGCGGAAAAGCCTCGGCCGACCGGGCGCTCCAAGGTGAAAGCCACCAAGCAGGCCCGGGAAGAGAAAGCTCCGGGAAAATTTTCTCCGCCGCCGGAGTACCCGCCGCAGCCGAAGGTGATGTAAAACTTGGGAGGACTTCGGAACCTCGTGATACAATGACCTGGGCCCGCCGAATTTTCTGACCCAAGGATGGCCCCGGCTTGGCCGGGGAACCCACCCGTCCTTAGGGCGCCGGGATGATATGGGATTATCCTATTTTCTCATTTGCCTGGCCGCGTTCCTGGCTTCGGGGCTGACCCTGTTTTCGGGGTTCGGGCTAGGCACCCTGCTCCTGCCGGTCATGGCCCTGTTTTTTCCCATTGATCTGGCCATCGCGCTCACCGCAGTAGTCCACGCCCTGAACAATCTCTTTAAATTCTGGCTTCTGGGCCGGCACGCCGATAAGGCGGTGGTGCTCAGGTTCGGCCTGCCGGCTGTCCTCAGCGCCCTGGCGGGGGCCTGGGTGCTCATGTATCTGTCCGACCTGCCGCCGCTGGTCAGTTACCAGCTTTGGGGCAAGGAACTGCACGTCATGCCGGTGAAGCTGGTGGTGGCCGTGCTCATGGTGGGCTTTGCCGGGTTCGAACTGGCGCCGCCAGGGGGCCGCTTCACCTTTCCGGCCCGGTATCTGCCCCTGGGCGGCGTATTGAGCGGGTTTTTCGGGGGATTGTCGGGCCATCAGGGGGCGCTGCGCAGCCCCTTTCTCCTCAGGGCGGGGTTGAGCAAGGAGAGTTTCATTGCCACCGGGATCGTGATTTCGCTGATGGTGGACATTCCCCGGATCATTATGTATGGCGTGAGTTTGCAGGGGCTGCACCTGGCCGGGAACCGAACGCTGCTGGCCACGGTGGTCCTGGCCGCGTTCGCTGGGGCCTGGCTGGGCAATCGGCTGGTGGCCAAAGTGACCCTGCGCCTGGTGCAGGTCCTGGTGGCCGTGATGCTCCTGGGCATCGCCGCGGCCCTGGGGAGCGGCCTGATTTGAACCGGAGGTTAAAGGCGGCGATATGCTCTGCCGCCTAGAAGCCTGGGGCGTTTTTTGGTGACAGGGTTGGGAAATTTTTTATGGATCATTTTCTAGATGATTAATTTAGCAATAAATTCTGAGTGTTAACATAATTCCTTAGGACACCTGGCACATTTCGGTAATTTACCTTGCATTAGTACGCTTGTAACGTTTCGGTTCCAGCGATAAAAACGGGACCGGCGCCATTAAGTTACTGATATTTAACGATTATTAACGGAACTGCCTCGAAACGTTCCGCTTTTTCCACGTTTAGTTCCGCTTCTCTGCCGCGACAAACCGCCCTCGCAGAGGAGTAGTGCCGGGGACAAACCGTTTCCTGAAAAGTTTTTCCGCCTGGCCCGAGTTTGGTCCGCATAGGTGCCAGTTTATGGAAAAAAAGCAACATTGCCAGAAGGGATGCGACGATTGACCCGGATAGGGAGGCGTGCAACTTAGGGCGAGGCCGGCGAAAAAGAGGGCGGTTTTTTTCTCTGCCGGGTCATATGACTCATGGGGGTATGGTGATCGTATAGGTAACTATCTGATTTTATGGATTAATGTTGATAATGACAAGACATATGCCCTTCTTTCCCTATGCCGGAGGAGTGACATCAATAACAACGGCTTCCAAGCGGTACCGCTTGTCACTGGGAATCAGTGATCGGAGAGCTGCCTCGAGGTCTTCTGCTGACATCGGGCGGGTAATCCCTTTAGGTGGTGCTGGAACAATTCCCCTACGCTTTTCCCCGAACCAAAACACCACGTAAATACCGTAACCTGCCGCTTCAGGATCGCAGGCATACAGTCTTTCCATCTGGTTTATGCAAGCTTCCCAAAGGCCATCATGTGTGTCTCGCTTAAGCTCTATCGGCAATTTTTGTCCTGGTGGTGGCAAAATGACAATATCTGCTCGCTTATCTGCTGCCATATGCCCCTCAGGCTCAATGCGGATTTCGAGAGGAACCAAGCAGGGCTTTAATAAATCAATCAGCCGATCCCGGCAAATATCCTCGATTTCGGGACTATCAACAGCTCCCCAGGAATTGCACCTCCAGAATACCTTATATTTGTCAGTGTTCGATTGCCTAATTTCGATTTTAAGTGTTTCGAGATTGTCCAGGATAAGCGCATGAAGGTCTGCTATATTTGCAGGTCTTCCACCTTTTAATGCTTCAGTTGTCTCCTGCCAAGAAGGCTGTCTGTATTCTGCTTGTCTACGAACGTTAGCCTGACTTGCCAAAGCGTGTCTTAGGTGGTCGTGGTATGACTCCAGTGCTTCGCTTTCAAGAAGTAATCTTAGCGTATGGGAGGCACGAGGCTCTGGGATTGCCGAGGCTGCATTTATCAAGCTTGTAACAAATTCCGAAACATCCCAAGGGTTTTTATCTCCCACCAATACTTCACCTAATGGGCGAGAACAATTCTTAAACTTTACGCCAACAAGCTTTATTAAGGCTTCAAGTTGGTCAATAGATAATCTTATGGGCTTATCTGATTCAGGAATTCGGGCCTGTTTGATAATATCTATTAAGACCCAAATTGCCTGATCACGGGAATGTGCATATCTTATCAACTGGGCTTGGAAGGTTCTGGGATCTAGCAGAAACCCTATTGCAAGCCACATCCCCCTTTGTTCCTTTTTTACCCTACCGCGTGTACTAATTGTGGCCTTTGCGATCTCTATTAGATCGTTATGGCACTCTGGGTCGGAAATTGCGGCAAGCATCATATAGCTAAGGTTACTTGGGACTGCATTAGGGAAATCAGATAGAAGTCTCAGAGCAAGCCTGCCCCTCCAAGTTTTCGTATAAGCGTTATGAGCGAGATCGTATAAGACACTTATGTGTTTTGTCTTGGCTCTAAGTCCTACCCTTGCCATATCCTCAAATACATTTTCTATAAGGTCATGGCGTTCAGCCAATAAGCGCTCCTTCCATTCTCTTGAAGTTCGCTGGTTGACATTTCCTTCGCGTTCATAAGTAGGAAATTCAATTTCTATCGCTAAAGCCGATTTGAGAAGTGTGTCTGGAAAGGCAACAAGTGAATCTTCCTTCTGCCAGGCCTCATCCATACCCGCGAGAATTACATGCCACCAGCGAAAATAGCGTCCTTTCATCGTTTGTGAAGCAACATCAATTGGGGAGGGAAGATCACGTCGTCTGATAACAGCAGAAAATCCTTCTAGTGCATCGATAAGGAGCTCATCACCTATCTCATGGCGGAGCCGATTTATTGGTGTCAGTTCCTCAACGTTTCCCAGCCAATGCCCGAAATAAATCTCCGAGAGGAAGCCTAGCCCGCATTATTCACGGAAAGTGCTTAAAAATGCATAGGGTATCTGCTAAGATGCTGTTGTCGCTAAACAAACAACTCCTCGGCAAGGATACCCTATGGAAACAGTCTGCCATAAGCAGCTCATCTTTGAAAGCCTTTTCTCCAAGGAAGTGGTTGCCCATTTTGCCGGGGGCCGGATCACCTCCGATGCCGGCGGCCTGTTGCTCCGGGAGTTGGACCAGCGCTACCGAATCGCTGAAAACGCCGCCCGCTGCCTCCATGATCCTCGGGATGGTCACAAGGTTAAACATGATCTCCTGACTTTGGTACGGCAACGCCTGTTCGCCATTGCTCAGGGGTACGAAGACAACAATGATGCCGCTACCCTGGCCAAGGACCCGGCTTTCAAGATCATGGCCGGCAAGGCCCCGGAGAGTGACGGCGACCTGGCCTCCCAGCCGACTCTGTCCCGGTTTGAGAACCGGGTCACCGCCAAGGACCTGCGCCGCCTCTGCGATCGGCTGTTGGAGCTGTACCTCAAGACCCATCCCGGCCCCCGGAAGGTTATCGTCCTGGACATGGACGGCACCGATGACCCCACCCACGGCCGGCAGCAACTCAGCTTCTTCCACGGCTATTACGAAGAGCACATGTATCATCCGCTCCTGGTCTTTGACGGCCGCGACGGCTTTCCCCTGGCCGCGGTGCTGCGCCCCGGCAACACCCACTCCTCCCACGGGGCGCTGGCGGTGCTCAAGCGCCTGATCAAGAAGCTGAAGCAGGCCTATCCCGGGGCCCTGATCCTCTTTCGGGCCGATGCCGGTTTTGCCGTGCCCGCCCTATATAGTTATCTGGAAGACCAGCCCGAGACCCGCTACGTTATCGGTTTCATCACCAACAACCGGGTCTTGGTAAAAACCGCGCCGCTCCTTTTAAAAGCGCAACGCCAGTACCAGGAAACGGGGGAGAAACAACGGCTCTTCACCTCCTTCAGCTACCAAGCGGAATCCTGGACCAAGCCCCGCCGGATCATCGCCAAAGTGGAATATACCCACCTGGGCGCCAATCAGCGCTTCGTGATCACCAACCTGAGCCGCAACCCCCAGTTTGTCTATGACGACATCTACGTGCTCCGGGGCGACGTGGAAAACCGCATCAAGGAACTTAAACTGGATATCAAGGCCGATCGTCTGAGTTGCCATCGCTTCCTGGCCAATCAGCTCCGGCTGCTGCTCCACACCGCGGCCTATTGCCTGTTTTGGCTGCTGCGCCACCACCTCCAGGGCACGGAACTGGCTACGGCTCAGGTCAATACCTTGCGGCTCAAGCTCTTGAAGATCGGAGCCCGCATCCGGGAGACCAGCCGCCGCATCTGGGTGCACCTGGCCTCGGGTTATCCTTACCGCGACCTCCTGGCCGGGCTATTGCAAAACCTGCGGGCCAGTCCCGGTTAATCCCGCTTCCCCCATCCGTTGTGCTTAACCCTGGGGGATAGATGCGTCCAAAATCAACCCTGAGACCGTCTCTGCCAGCATTCTTATCGAAAAATGACCCTTCGAGACTCCTTTCGCCTTCTCTCAGTCCCCTCGTTGCCTTCTTCGCCCCCATAACAAAGCCTGGAAAGCCGCTCCTCAGCCCCTTCATGAATAAAGCGGGCTAGATTAGGAAGGTGTCGACCTGACCTAATGCTCTCTCTTGTTTGTTCTAAGACCGCTTTATTTTGCTCTCGCTTTTTCTGGAGTTTATTTTTATGTTCAAGAGTCCTGAGGGTATCCTCAAGATGCCAATCGTCGATCACACATTTGCACAAATCCTCGCGGATTTTTTCTAACTGTTTTCGACCATCTGCAAATTCAAAGAATTCTTCGAAAAGCTTCTTGGATGGAGGGTCTGATTGGAAAATGAGTAGGCCCAGCACTTGATAAAGAGAGCAATCCTTTTCTGTGGAGGTATCTTTGGATTTCAGAATTTCAAATGCATAGTTAGCTAGTTCTCATCCAGAAAGTCGTGATTTCATGTTGGTGTTTTAGCGTCGGCGGGCCATTTCTAGCCGGCGCTCAGGTTAATCAAAATCTATGAGA
>JALNYP010000113.1 GCA_023229795.1 Syntrophobacterales bacterium | reverse complement strand
CCAGGGTGAACTTCTGGAGGCCCGGGCTTCCAACCTGTGGACGGCCAGGAAGCTCTTGAGCGGCCATCCCCTGGTGCGCCTTTCCCTGGCCATGGGGGACCGGCTGATGATCACGGTGGACCATGCAGATGCGGCCATCGGGCCTTTGACTGAGTTCCTGGAGCAGGGTGGCCTCACCGGCGTCACCATGGAACGGGCCTCCCCCAACCTGGAGGACCTCTTCGTCCAGATCGTCAACCGGGGGGAGGACTGATGCCGGACCGGGAAACGGCCATTGTCGTTAAAAATCTCTCCCGCTATTTCGGGAAATTCCAGGCGGTGGACAATATCAGTTTTGAGGTCTATCGGGGGGAGATTTTCGGCTTCCTGGGACCCAACGGCGCGGGCAAATCCACCACCATCCGCATGCTCAACGGGCTGCTGCTGCCTACCAGCGGCGAGGGCCGGGTGGGCGGCTTCGATATTATCCGGGATAACGCCCGGATCAAAGAGAATATCGGTTACATGTCCCAGCGCTTTTCCCTCTATGAAGACCTGACCGCGGAAGAAAACCTCACTTTTTTCGGCGGGGTTTACGGCCTGGCCCAGGGGAAGCTGACGCAGCGCATCACCGAGGTCCTGAGCCTGGTAAGCCTGGAGGACCGCCGGCACGATCTGACCCGCACCCTGCCCCTGGGCCTGAAGCAGCGGCTGGCCCTGGCCTCCGCCATCATCCATGAGCCTTCCATCCTGTTTCTGGATGAGGCCACCAGCGGCGTCGATCCCATCTCCCGGCGCAATTTTTGGGACCTGATCTACGCCATGGCCCAGGAGGGGCGGACCATCCTGGTCACCACCCACTACATGGAGGAGGCGGAGTTCTGCGACCGGCTGGTGCTGATCTACCAGGGACGCATTATCGCCCAGGGCGCTCCCAGCGAACTGAAGGACCAGGTGACGGAAACGATCCTGGCGCTTACTCCCGAAAACCTGGATGGCGCCCTGGACCTGATCAAGCGGCTGCCTCAGGTCAAGGAGGCCGCGGTCTTCGGGGACGGCCTGCATATTGCCACCACCCACCCCGACGAGACCGAGCCGGCCATTAAGGAAACCCTGGCGGCGCATCACATCGGCTTTGACCGCGTCGAGCGGGTGCCGCCCAGCCTCGAAGACGCCTTTATTTCCCTGGTGCAACGGGCCGAGGGGGTATAAAACAGCGGTCAGCTATCAGCTTTCAGCAGTCAGCTAAAAGCACAAAGACCCCCTCAAGACAAGAAACGGAAAACAGAAAACAGAAAACGGAAAACCAAAAAAAAAGCCATGGACCTCAAGCGCACCTGGGCCATTTCCCGCAAAGAGCTGATCCACATCCGGCGGGACCCCATCAGCCTCCTGCAAATTATCCTGTTGCCGGTGGTGCTTTTGTTGCTCTATGGCTACGCCCTGACCTTCGACATCAAAAACGTCACCCTGGCGGTCTATGACCAGGAACGGAGCCAGCTCAGCGAAGACTTCATCAACCGGTTCCGGGGCACCGACTACTTCCGGATAGAGAGGTACACTCAGGATTATGGTGAATTGAAACGCCTGATCCTGGAGCGCAAAGTGCAGGTGGGGTTGATGCTGCCCTATGATTTTTCCTGGTCCTACCAGACCGGCAAGACTGCCAAAGGCCAGGCCGTGGTGGACGGCACCGATTCCAACACCGCCAATATCGTGCTGGGTTACATCCAGGCGGTGACCGCGGGGTATAACCAGAAACTGCTGGAACAGCGGCTCACCGAAAAAGGCTCGGGGCGGGGGCAGATGCCGGTGGACGCCCAGACCCGCTTCTGGTTCAACGAGGACCTGGAGTCCCGCAACTATATCGTCCCCGGCCTGATCGCGGTAATCATGACGGTGGTGGGGGCCCTGCTCACGGCCCTGACGGTGGTCCGGGAAGTGGAGCGGGGCAGCATGGAGGGACTCATGGCCACCCCGCTGAAACGGACGGAGCTCTTGCTGGGGAAACTCGGCCCCTACTTCATCATCGGCATGTTCGATATGGCCATAGTCATGACCATGGGCCAGTTTCTTTTTCAGGTGCCTCTGCGGGGGAGCGTCTTGCTGTTGATCGGCCTATCCGCGATCTTCCTTATCGCTACGTTGGGGCAGGGCCTGCTCATTTCGGTGACGTCCGAAAACCAGTTGCAGGCCTTCCAGATGGCCATGCTCACCACCTTCTTGCCGTCCTTTCTGCTGAGCGGCTTTGTGTTCTCCATCTACCTGATGCCCCTGCCGTTGCAGATCATCTCTTATATCGTGCCGGCCCGGTATCTGGTCACCATCTCCAAGGGGATCTATCTTAAAGGTCTGGGCATGGGGTATTTGTGGCCCAGCGCCGTGATGCTGGCCGGGTCCGCCACGTTTTTCGTGGTCATGGCTATTAAGAAGTTCGTCAAGAAGATCAGATGAGGGAGCCGGTTGTTGCAGAAAGTGTTTAAAGGCTGCCGATAAGATCAGGGGGAAGAGATGGAAACACCGCTGGCTCTGTTTATCGGGACTTTTACCACGATGTTGGCAGTAATTAACCCACTTGAATCATTGCCCATTTATCTTAGACTCTTGTCAGGGCAGGATGAACAGGCTCATCTTCGGGTTGCCCGCCTCTCCTGTTTCTATGCCACGTTATTAATTTTTTTCTTTCTGGTGTTTGGGACGGTCATGCTGCAGATTTTTTCGGTATCGCTCAGCATGGTCCGCATTGTCGGCGGCATCATTTTGATGCGCATCGGGTTTAGTCTGTTTTTACCCTCTCCTTCGGGCGGTGTGCTTCACGCGGGGGGGAGCAACTCCCCCGGCCAGGGCCTGGATATTGCCTTTGTGCCCCTGGCTATGCCCCTCATGTTCGGTCCGGGAGTCCTCGCCACTGTCCTGGGTATGTGTTCGATGGTGCATCATCCCATCGCCAACTTTGTCTCCCTGATCGCGATATCGTTGGCCAGTGTGGCTGTGATGTTGGTTACCTACTTGATCTTAGCCTACGCCAAAGAGCTTATGAGTCGCCTCGGCGTCAAAGGGATAGACGCCGCCACTCGGATTGTCGGCTTTTTTGTGGCGGCCATGGGAATGGGGCTGGTCTTCCATGGCATAATTGAGGCCCTACAAACTTATCATGTCATCCCCCCGGGGTGACGGGCGGCAAGACCGCAATATCGCCAGGTTGTTTTATCCGTATGCTGAAAGCTGACCACTGAAAGCTGAGAGCTCACCATGTGGCGCCGTATCCGCAATATCATTATCAAGGAGTTCATCCAGGTCCTGAGGGACAAAAAGCTGCGCTTTTTTCTCATCGTGCCGCCTCTGGTGCAGTTGCTTACCTATGGGTATGTGGTCAACTTCGATATCAAGCACGTGGCTACCGCCGTGTTCGATGAAAGCCGCACTATGGAGTCCCGGCAACTCGTTGACCGGTTTACCTCCAATGACTGGTTCGACGTCAAGTACTTTATCAACAGTAAGAAAGAGCTGCTGGATCTTATCGACCGGGGCGAGATCACCATGGCTATGTGGATCCAGTGGGATTTCGCCACCCGGCTGCGCCAGGGGAAATCGGGGCGGCTCCAGGTAATTGTGGACGCCACCGATTCCAACGCCGCGCTCATCGTCAACCGCTATGCCGGTACGGTGATCGCCGACTACAACCAGGAGCAGTTGAACCGGCGGTTGGCCAGCAAAGGCCAGCAATGGGTGGGCCAACTCGGCCTGCCCCTCAACATTGAACCCCGGGCCTGGGTCAACGACAACCTGATCAGCCGGTACTCCATGGTGCCGGGGGTTATCGCCATGGTGGTGCTGCTGGTCAGCCTGATGCTCACGGCCCTGTCGGTGGTGCGGGAAAAAGAGATCGGCACCCTGGAGCAGATACTGGTGACTCCCATCCGGCCTATCGAACTGATGCTGGGCAAGACCATTCCCTTTGTCATCATCTCCGTGCTGGAAGTGGCCATGGTCACGGCCTTGGGCATCTTGTGGTTCGAGGTGCCGTTTCGGGGCAGCTTTCTGGTGCTACTCCTGGGCACCTTAGCCTTTCTGTTTAATTCCGTGGGTCTGGGGCTGCTCATTTCCACCATCTCCTCCACCCAGCAGCAGGCCATGATGGCCGGCAACCTCTTCCTGACTCCGGCCATTCTCCTGTCAGGGCTCATTTTTCCCATCGCCAACAT
This sequence comes from Syntrophobacterales bacterium, assembly GCA_023229795.1. Classification (GTDB taxonomy): domain Bacteria; phylum Desulfobacterota; class Desulfobaccia; order Desulfobaccales; family 0-14-0-80-60-11; genus 0-14-0-80-60-11. Next base: position 4,554 of record JALNYP010000113.1, on the reverse strand, counting down.
GCCGGTGTTCTTTCAGTATCTTACCCGGCTCAACCCGCTGATGTACTTTGTCATCGTGACCCAGAGCATCTTTCTTAGAGGGGCCGGCGTGGGCCTGCTGTGGCCCGAAATCCTCGCCATGACCGTCCTGGGCATGGGCATGCTGGGGCTGGCCGTGGCCCGGTTTAAGGTGCATCTGGCTTAGAGGGGAAAAGGCCCCATAATTTTGCTTGGCTGGGGCTGAGAGGAGCACTATAATCGTATAATTGGGCTGGGTGCGTCAGCCGAAAATTTTAGCCGGAATAAGACGTTGCACCGTCCCGATCGATTCCAGCGAATGGTTCACGGAAGATCTTGAAATCTCAATTCCTCATGGACAACTCCCGCAATTATCTCGGTCTTAAGTCCGGCGTCCGGCCCTGTTTGGCCTTTTTCCTGGCCGTATCCCTGTTGATCGGCTCCTGTTCGGGCGAAAAAAAGCCGCCCCCGCCGCCGCCGGTGCCGGTCCTGGCCGCCACAGTGACCGAAAAGACCGTGCCCGTGGAAGTGAAGGCCATCGCCAACGTTGAGGCCTACTCCACCGTGTCCATTAAATCCCGGATTGCCGGGCAGTTGGTCCAGGTCAATTTCAAGGAAGGCCAGGACGTGAAAGCGGGCGATCTCCTCTTCGTCATCGATCCTCGCCCCTATGAAGCGGCCCTGAGGCAGGTCGAAGCCAACCTGCAAAAAGACAAGGCCCTGGCGGTCAAGGCCCAGGCCGACCTGAAGCGCTACGCCGAGCTGATCCGCAAGCAATTCGTCAGCCAGCAGGATTACGACCAGGCCCGGTCCACTGCCGACTCTTTGACCGCAGTGGTCAACGCCGATCAGGTGGCGGTGCAGAATGCCAAGCTCAACCTGAGTTATTGCTATATCAAGGCCCCCATCACCGGCCGCACCGGCAGCCTGTTGGCGAACCAGGGGAACATGATCAAAGAGAACGCCGACACCGCCATGGTGGTCATCAATCAGATCCAGCCGATATACGTGACTTTCGCCATTCCGCAGCAGAACCTGGCGGAAATCCGCAAGTACATGGCGGCAGAGAAAATCCCGGTGGAGGCCGTGATCGCCGGGCTGGAGAATCCGGAAACCGGGGTCCTGACCTTTGTGGATAACACCGTGGATAAGGCTACCGGGACGTTCGTGTGTAAGGCCACCTTTGCCAACGAGCCCAAGCGGCTGTGGCCCGGCCTGTTCGTCAACGTGGTGGTGAAGCTCTCCACTCAGCCCCACGCCGTCCTGGCGCCGGCCCGGGCTATCCAATCGAGCCAGGAAGGCGATATCGTCTTCGTCATCAAGCCCGACCTGACCGTGGAGGTCCGCCGCGTGGAAGTAGACCGGAGCTTGGACGGCGAGGTCATCATCAAGCAGGGGGTTAAGCCCGGGGAACAGGTCGTGACCGACGGGCAGCTTAGGCTGGTGCCGGGAGCCAAGGTCCAGATCAAGAGCGGGCTCTAAAGGTCCGGGGGCGCCCCTATGCACTTCACCGAACTCTTTATCCGCCGGCCGGTCATGACCACCCTGGTCATGCTGTCTATCCTGATTTTCGGGGCCATGAGCTATCGCTACCTGCCGGTGAGCGATCTGCCCAACGTGGACTTTCCCACCATCATGGTGAGCGCCACCCTGCCCGGGGCCTCGCCCGAGACCATGGCTGCCGCGGTGGCCACCCCCCTGGAACGCCAGTTCTCCACCATCGCCGGCCTGGACTCCATGAGTTCCACCAACGCCCTGGGGCTCAGCCAGATCACCCTGCAATTCGCCTTGAGCCGGAGCATCGACGCCGCGGCCCAGGACGTCCAGGCGGCCATTGCCAAGGCCGGGGCGCAACTGCCACCCGAACTGCCCACGCCGCCCACGTATCAAAAGGTCAATCCCGCGGACCAGCCGGTCCTTTATCTGGCTTTGAGCTCGGACACCCTGCCGCTGTCCACTGTGGATGAATACGGCCAGACTCTGATGGCGCAGCGCATCTCCATGGTGGATGGGGTGGCCCAGGTCCAGATTTTCGGTACCCAAAAATATGCGGTGCGGATTCAACTGGACCCCAAGGCCCTGGCCAGCCGGGGGCTCGGCATCAATGAAGTGGGGGACGCGGTCAAAAGCCAAAACGTCAACCTGCCCACGGGGACCCTGTATGGCGCCCACAAGGCCGTTACGGTCCAGGCCACCGGCCAGCTCACCACTGCCGAGGCGTACCGGCCGCTGATCGTGGCCTACCGTAACGGGCAACCCGTGCGCCTGGCTGATCTGGGCCGGGTGCTCAATAGCGTCGAAAATGACAAGCTGGCCTCCTGGTACAAAAATACCAGGGCCATCGTCCTGGCCATCCAGCGCCAGCCGGGGACCAACACCATCCAGGTGGTGGATTCCATCAACAAGATTTTGCCGATCCTGAGGAGCCAGATTCCGGCCTCGGTAGGCATCTACACCCTGTATGACCGTTCCGCCACCATCCGGGAATCGGTGAATGACGTCCAGTTCACCCTGCTGTTGGCGCTGGGCCTCGTGGTCCTGGTGATCTTCCTCTTTCTGCGCAACCTGTCCGCCACCATTATCCCCAGCCTGGCTTTGCCCATGTCCATTGTGGGCACCTTTTCCGTTATGTATCTTTTGGGCTACAGCCTGGATAACCTGTCCTTGATGGCCCTGATTCTGGCGGTGGGCTTCGTGGTGGACGACGCCATTGTGGTGCTGGAAAATATCGTGCGTCACATGGAAATGGGAGAAAAGCCCTTTGAGGCAGCCATCAAGGGTTCCCGGGAGATCGGCTTCACCATTCTCTCCATGACCCTGTCTCTGGCCGCGGTGTTTATCCCGGTATTTTTCATGGGCGGCATCCTGGGCCGACTGCTGCATGAGTTCGCGGTGACCATCGTAGCCGCCATCCTGGTTTCCGGCCTGGTCTCCCTGACCCTCACCCCCATGTTGTGCAGCCGGTTTTTAAAGCCGCCCCGGGAAGAGCATCACGGCCGTCTCTATATGTTGACGGAGCGTTTTTTTGACGGCCTGCTCCGGCTCTATGATTCTACCCTGCAGTGGGTGCTCAGGCATCGCCGGGTTACCCTGATCGTGTCCGGCCTGCTCCTGGTGGTCACCTTCGTGCTCTTCGCCATTATCCCCAAAGGTTTCCTGCCCAGTGAAGATACGGGATCCATTTTCACCTTCACGGAGGCCGCTGAAGGTATTTCCTTTGAGGCCATGGTCAAGGAACAAAAGGCATTGATGGCCATCGTGATGCAAAATCCCTATATGAAGAATTTTTTTTCGAGCGTCGGCGCGGGCGGTCCCAACGTGGCGGGCAATACCGGCCGCATGTTCATCCGCCTGATTCCGCGCAATCAGCGTCCGGGGGTGGACAAGATCATCCAGGATCTGCGGGTCCAACTGTCAAAAGTCCCCGGTATCCGGGCTTATCCGCAGAATCTCCCGCCTATCCGCATCGGCGGCATGCTGACCAAGGGCCTCTATCAGCTTTCCTTGCAGAGTCCGGACACCGGCCAACTCTATAAGTATGCTCCTCTGCTCCAGGACAAGATGCGGGATTTGCCGGGGTTGGTGGACGTCAATAGCGATCTGCAGATTAAGAACCCTCAGGTGAACGTGGTGATCAACCGGGACAAGGCGGCCACCCTGGGGGTTTCGGCCCAGCAGATCGAGGACGCCCTGTACTACGCTTACGGGTCCCGGCAGATTTCCACCATCTACGCCCCCAATAACGAGTACCAGGTCATCATGGAATTGGAGCCGAGGTACCAGATGGATCCTTCGGCCCTGCAATTGCTGTACGTGAGGTCGAATACCGGCCAACAGGTGCCGTTGGCGGCCCTGGCCAATTTAACCGAGACTCTGGGTCCCCTCACCATCAACCATGCCGGGCAACTGCCCGCGGTGACCATCTCCTTTAACCTGAAGCCCGGGATGGCCCTGGGGGACGCGGTGACCGTGGTGCAAAACCTGGCCCGGCAGATGCTGCCGGCCACCATCACCACCAGCTTCCAAGGCGCGGCCCAGGCCTTCCAGGCCTCCATGCAAGGCCTCTGGCTCCTGCTGATCATGTGCATCCTGGTCATCTACATGATCCTGGGCATTCTCTATGAGAGCTTCATCCATCCCGTCACCATCCTGTCGGGTCTGCCTTCGGCCGGGGTGGGGGCCCTGGCGGCGCTGTTGCTCTTTCACCTGGACCTGGACATTTATGGTTTCGTGGGGATTATCATGCTGGTGGGCATCGTCAAGAAGAACGCCATCATGATGATCGACTTCGCCCTGGAAGCCCAACGCAACGAAGGCAAAAGCCCGCTGGAGGCAATTTACTCCGGGGCCCTGGTGCGCTTCCGGCCCATCATGATGACCACCATGGCGGCCCTCATGGGGGCGCTGCCCATCGCCCTGGGCTTGGGCGCCGGGGGCGAATCCCGCCAGACGCTGGGTATCTCGGTGGTGGGCGGCTTGGTAGTTTCCCAGCTTCTCACCCTCTATATCACCCCGGTCTTTTACCTCTATATGGAATCCTTCCAGAAGAAGATGGGC
>JALNYP010000112.1 GCA_023229795.1 Syntrophobacterales bacterium | reverse complement strand
CGGGGGCGATGCTCAGCCGGTAGTTCATCCAGACACCTTCCCGGCGGTCGGTGACCCAGCCCAGATGATAGAGGTAGCGCAGGTGCCGGGAGGCCTTGGATTGGGTGATGCCCAATACCCCCATGATATCGCAGACGCAGAGTTCTTCTTTAGCCATCAGCAGCCAGAGAATCCTTAGCCGGGTTTCATCCGCCAGGGATTTAAATAATTGGGCTTCGGTTTTCATAGGATAGATATAAACGGATAACCGGATATTGTCAATCCATTTTTCCCCTTAAAGAAAAAATCGACTTTGATCTTGATCTGATAAGATATATGTCTAGAATATCCGGCTTCTGCCGGGAGTGCGGCGCCGAGATTACTCTGAAGGGCCGGTTAAGACTAAACAAAATTCTCTTTGAGGTGATGTGCTATCATGTTCATGTCGCGCGGCAATTGTGGAATCTGTGTGCTGGCCTTGGCTTTGGTCCTGGCTTTGGGAGGAACCGGCCGGGCCGCAAAACCCTCTTTTTCACCTGACCATGCCATCCTGTACCGGCGGGCGGTGGGGCTCCTGGACCAGGCCCAACAGAAATTGACTGCCGGGGATCTGGCCGCGGCCAAGTCCCTGGTGAAGCAGTCCAATTCCCTCTTTACGCTCCTGAAGAAGGAATACGCCAACGTGCTGACGGAGCGCGAGCTTGCCCCCCAGGAAGATCAACAATTGGCCATCAACCAAAAGCTGGCCGATGACACCCGCGCCCAGGCGGACCGCCTGATGGAAGGCGCTGCGGCCAAGGATAAAAAAGCCCAGGAGCTGGAGGCGCAGGGACGGGAGGCGGACTCCAAAGCCTCGTATCGCGAGTCCAAGGACGAATACAATCGGGCCCAAAGTCTCTATGTGAAGTCGGCGCTTCAGGCTCTCCGCAATCAGCAGTTGATCTTTCGTTTTCTGGCGCCATAATTTTCTTCAAGCCCTCAACCGATAGCCATAATGATCAGGTCCAAGGTTTGTTTCAGGGGTTTGGGGGCTCCCAAACCCTCGCTTTCAGGACCCCAGGTGGGGATCGCCGTAAGCGTTGGGGGGCCCTCGAGGGGGCATACGGGCTAAAGCGGCGCACCGAGAGAAAGGCGCTGGGGCAGGCCATATCGACAAGGGGTTAGCCGAATCGGCTAACCCCTTGAAATTTCTAACGTCATCGCTCAATTTCCTGCTTGGCGCAGTCAAGTTCTCTCACCCTCTGATAAAGAATGCCTCAGGTGCATCTCGGCAGAGACAATTTTCGCAAACCGAAAAATTCCCAAAGAAATTTGTGGTCAATTTTGGAATTTTATGAAACACTTTTTTCTGGAATTTAATTCAAAAATGCTTGTATAAAAGCTCTTCACAAAAAGAATAAAGCAGAACTAATTTGAAATTGTTTTACGAGGAAACATAGGAGGCCATATGAGCTTTCAAACTTTCCTAGCAAGTCTGACCATGGTTCTGGCTTTGCTCCCGGCGATGCCGCACCTGGCGGCGGCCGAGGTGGTAGGTCGTCTTACCCAGGTCGAAGGCCGGGTGGACCTCCTGAAGGGGGGAAAGCTCCCGGCCAACCCGGTGAAGCTCCAGGACGGGGTGGAGCCCGGGGACGTGCTCCGCACCAAGTCCCTGTCCAAAGCCCAGATCACCTTCATTGACAACAGCGTCATCACCCTGTCCCCGGAAAGCCGGCTGGCGGTAGACGAGTATCTGTTCGACCCGGCTAAGCAGAAGCGCAGCGCGGTGCTGAATCTCTTTCAGGGACTGGCGCACGTCGTGGTCAATAAGCTGTTCAAGGTGTCGGAACCGGATTTTGTCATCAAGACCCACACCGCCATCACCGGGGTGCGCGGCACGGATTTCGGCGTCCGTCTCCACCCCAATGCCTCCACGATCTTGAATTTCGAGGGCGTCACCCAGGTGGGCAATATCTTTCCCGAGGTAAGTCAACTGTACCGGCGGGCTTTGAAGATCGCCTTCTCCTGGGGCGGCAGCCACTGGGTGACCTTGCAAAATATGCAGGGCACCACTGTGGGCCGGGGTTTGCCGCCCACCTTGCCCTTTACCATCAGTCCCGAAGACCAGAAGCAGTTCATGAACCAGATGGGCAGCGGTTTGCTGACCCGGAAGAGTAGCCAGGGTTCCGGCAGCGGCACCGGTGGCGGCAGCGGCTCGAGCGGCGGGGCGGGCGGCGGCGGTGGCACTGAAATGACGGCCAACCTGGGCGGGCCCGACTCCGGCCTGGGCACGCCGGTTGTCACCACCACTACAAGCACGCCGGCGGTGCCCCTCGTCGCTCCCACCGGGTTGACCACTGGCACCGGCAACGCCACCTTAACGGTTTTGAATACGGTCACGGTCCCGCCCGTGAATACGCCGACCACGGAGACGACACCGCCGGCAACGCCTGCAGAGACAACGACTCCGGTAACGCCGGTGGAGACACCGATCTACGCCTTTACTCAGACGACGCAGTCCACCTGGACCAGCACGTCCACCACTGGCACTTCCACCAGTACGACCTCTACCGGCTGGGGGCTGCGCACCGGAGTCACCACTGACGGCGCCCAGGCCCTGCCCGCCACTTATACCGGTTACTTTACCGACAGCAGCACCGGCTCTCGCACCGTGGTCCAGGGAGCGCTTTTTCCCACGACCTCTCCTTCTACCGGCGTAAGCACCTCGACCCTCACCGGCACCGTAACCGGAGTTTTGGGCGGAACCCTGACGGGCACCGCCACCATGACCGGGACCAGTTCTTTCGGGCAGACCATCAGTTTCACCGGCATTGTCTCTATCGATCCGTCGGGGGTGTTGACCTTTACGTATGGCGGCGCCAACGGCACCGCCACTATCACTTCCCAGGCCCGGTTGGCGTCGGCCACCGGCACCACCACCTATACGCCCGGCACTCTCTTCACTCAGACCCTGAGCGGCGCTCTATCCCACACCTCCACCTCCCCGTATAGCGTCCAGAACACCACCACCCTTTGGGGGGCAGCCACCACTACCGAGGAGACGAATTATGCCGTAGCTTTGACGGGTGGCCAAACCTCCGGCTGGGACTACAATTATCTGGGCCGGAGATATGACACGATGGCGGGGACTATCCAGGGAGTGGTTAATTCCACTACCCTGCAAGGCGCCGCGAGCATCATACCCGCGGACCAGGACCCGGGTTTTGTCAGTTCGCTCCCTATTCCACCCAGCCCCTATCTGTTCGGGGCCGGGGCGAATCATACGCTCCCCATCGTGACCACTATCGAGCCCACCAGCGGGGGGCTGACCGGCACGGTCCACACCACCGATTACCAGGACGGCAAATACTCCTCCGGCGTTTACACGCTGACTCAGACGTCTGCTCCAGTAACGCCAATCACCGGCGGCTATAACTTCACCGAGACCTACACTGGCGCCTTCATGGTCAATGGCGCCTCCAGCGGCGCCCCAGGATCCGCGAATAGTTACGGTTATGGGTATCGCAGCGGCACCGGCAGCCTGGCCTCGTATTTCAATGGCTGGTTCGGCTCTTACGATAACAAGGGCATCTGGACTCCCGACAGTGGGTTCTCTTTGCCCACTTCCTCCTATGGATCCGCTCTGTTTACCGGCTCGGGGACGACTCCCGGAAGCGTCATGATTTCCGGTGCGGTGAGCAGCGGCACCCTGGGGCAACCCATCACCGGCACCATGAACTATATCGGCAGCCTCTTGAACGGCGCCAGTTTCAACTACACCGGGAAGGTGACCTTCGACAGCAGCGGTAACCTGAAATTTGAATATGGCGGCAGCAACGGCGCCGCCACCTGGGCGTTTGGCGGTGTCACCGGCACGGCCTCCGGAGAGTTGTATCAGTATCCGGGCTACCACTTCATCCAAACGCTGCCGGGCACGTATTCTGTAACCACAACTTCTTCAAATAGCGGGACCCTTACTCTTACCGGTACCGGCGGCGTCCGTTCCATGGTGTACGGCGGGACTACCGGTCCGTTCAGCGGCCTGTTTAATCTTTACTCGTCCTCCGGTTCCCTGACCTCGGATGCCGGGACCCTCTCGGCCTTGTCCAAAATGGAGGGGGTGGTGGATACCTCCTATCTGGGGGCCAATTTCGGGAATGCATCTGTTACCATCGGTTCGTCCACATCCGGGTTGAATCTGACCGTCCCCGGTAACGTCGGCCTCAGCAACGGCGGCAGTTACTTTACGGCGAGCGGCGTCTTTGCCCCGAGCAACTTCGGTCCCGTTCAGGTCAATACATTCACCGGCCCGACTACCCTGCCTACCGGCCTGGCCCAAACGCCCCTATATAGCTTCAGCGAGATTTACCAGGGTTTCAGGATCAGCACCGGCACCACTCCCTTCACCCTGGCCAGCGTCGAAGGCTACGGCTGGGGGTCGATAACCGGGACCGGCGCCAATCCCCTGCCGACTTCGTATACCGGCGGTGCCACCACCGGTTACTTCGTGTCCCAGGACCTGGGCACCCGGGCTTCGCTGTCGGCAATGACCCCGGGATGGGCGGGCGTCACCGGCTCCCTGACCGGCGCCCTCAGCGGTACAGCCGGCCAGACCCTGGTGGGCCAGATGGTCTTCAGCGGCACCAACAGCCTGGGCACGACCTATAATTATCAGGGGAATGCCACCATGGCCGCCGACGGCACCCTGGTGTGGAACTACTACGGCACTTGGACCAAAGGCTCGACCACCGGCACCGCTTCCGGCACCTGGACCCAGGTGTTGGGCACCTATTTCGAGCAGTATTTGAGCGGCACCGCCACCCAGACTGCCACCACCACCACCGCTGGCGGGACCACTCTTAGCGTGGCGGCGATCAAGGATGTCGGTTCCCTGACCGGGACTCACACCATGTCCGGAGCCACCACCAATGTTACCGGCAGTGCGGCCGGCAGCGTGGCGTCCACCGTAAACACCTTTCCAGCCGGCCCCAACACCGGGTCCGGCACCTTGTCCGTGAAGGGAGTGGTAGCGGGGTCCCCCTGGCAAAACCGCTGGGGGGTGGCGACGATGAGCGGCACCGGCACCCTCGGCACTGCCTCTACCAGCGGGACGGTGACCCTGGACCCCACGAACAAGCTGACCGGCCAGTTTGTGGACGTGGTCCCCAACGGTCCCGGTCAAGCGGCGGATAACGTTACGGTCAACCTGGTGTCGGTCCCGGTAGGCTCCGGGCAGACCACGTCTTCTTTCGTGCAAACGGTGTCGGGCCCGGCCACTCAAACTGCCGTCGGTACCCCCCCAAGCACCCAAGCCACCCTGACCACCACCACGCCGCTGCCGGGAACCAGCGCTGGTTTAATGTCAGGGAATATCAACGCCAACGTGAACCTGACCACCACCGCGGTGAGCCCCACCTACGTGACCGCGGCACCCGGACTGACCGGACCGATGAGCGCCACCATCGTGGGGGCAGTGGGCGGACCGGCCAACGGCCCCCAAACCGGCGTGGCCTCGATGCATTCCGTGAAGACTATAGGGGGCCGAACCCGGGCCATGCAGCACCTGGGGACGGCCACCCACCGGCCGGCCGTCGGGACTACCCCGCCCGCGCTGACCGTGAACTTAAACGGCCTGAACAACTCGCACAGCGGAGTCGCGGCAAGTCAGAGCGGCACGGTGACGGTTACGCCAAAATAATGAGATGGCGGACGCTCTTACCTGAAGAACTTGGAGGCGGGGTCTCGGCCCCGCTTTGATGGGAAAATCAGGCAGGAGCCCGGGTTATTCATTAAATATCGCAGACCTGTGGGGCATATTGGCAAGTCCAATCCTGCGTCACTGAATAAGTTTGCCATCAAAGGAGAGGTTCATGTTGAGGGTTGCCACATGGTCGGAGAGGTCCCGAAAACCAGCAGGAGACAATACCGGAAGCTGCCGCGATATGATCACGGATAAGTATCACTCTGGTCGCTTCACCTTTAAGACCGGAGCGATGTTCTTGCTGATGTTCACTGCGTTGCTGGGACTGACGAGTTGCAGCAGCAGCGATCTCAGCTTTCCCACGGAATATCAGGCCGTTTATCTGGATAATAACCAAGTCTTTTTCGGCAAGATCACCGAGACCAATACGCCTTTCCCCATGTTACGGGACGTCTTCTTTGTGCAGACCCAGGTGGACCAGCAGAAGAAGGAGACCAAGCACCTCCTGATCAGACGAGGGGTTGAGGGGCACGGCCCTGACTTTATGCGCCTCAATGCCCAGCACATCGTGGTCATCGAGCCGGTGGCCCCGGATTCCCGGGTGGCGCAACTTATCCGGGAAGCAAAAACGCCGCGGCCTCCCGAAGCCACCAAAGAAGTTCCCAAGCCGCCGGCCGCTAAATGACCTGTTGCCGTCTGAGGCTTTAGAGCCAGGACAGAAATCAATTCTGACCTGATGCTGCCATAATGGGCTATCCTGGCCAGGTGGCAACTGCACCGAGCCAATTTTGGAAAGATATTAAACAAGTGTTAATGGCTTCATTAAAATTTATAAGAAATACATTTTTCTTGATTTATTAGTCTTTTTTTAAAAGTAATCTTACCAGAAAAGGCTAAACCCGCCGCGAGGCGGGGACGGAAAGCCTAAGGATCTCGAAGTATTGAGATAGCCGGGCTGCCTGGTAAGCGGCAGCCCGTTTGCTTTTTTTAGGGTCAAGCCTCAGTCTTCCTCCATCCGGCTGTTGGCCTCCCTGCCGGGAAGCAACATCCGTTGTTTGGTCACGCCGCAAATCTTGGTTAAGGCAACACCTTTGAGGTGAAAACCATGAAAGCCGGAGTTTCCCGAATCGGATACGCTCTATTGGCCCTGGTTCTAGTATGGTTCCCGCTTACCGGACCTTGCCCCGCCGAAGACACCTATTGGGTCGGAGGCGATGGCGGTTATTGGGACGACAGTGCCAATTGGAGCCTTATTGACGGCGGACCAGGAGGTGCCGGGCAACCCCTGGCCGGGGGGGACGTTTATCTGACTCAATCGCTGTCGGGCGCCGATGCGACGGTGTCATACCGCAATACCGTCAACCCCAATGCCCAGTTGGGAACCTTGTACCTCTTCGGCTTCGGCAGCGGCCTCCTGACCCTGGATCAAAGCAGTGGGGGCCTGCTCAAGACCACCAACGAATATATCGGTATCATCGGCCGGGGGGCTTATAACCAAAGCAACGGGGCCAATTTGGTCTCGGGTGAACTCTGTCTCGGATACTATTCCGGAAGCCAAGGCACTTATAATCTTCAAGGGGGTAGCCTCTCTGCAGCCGCACAGACCATCGGGTTTTTAGGCCAGGGCGCCTTCACCCAGAGTGGCGGGACCAATCTGGTTTCCGGCGCACTCTCTCTCGGAACCTACTCCGGCAGTAGCGGCGCCTATAACCTCCAGGGCGGCAGCCTGTCGTCTGATTGGCAGGTCATCGGCAACGGCGGGACCGGCGCTTTCACCCAGAGCGCCGGCAGCCTCACGGCCAATAACCAGGCTATTGGCCTGTACGGCAACGGCAGCTTTACCCAGACGGGGGGGGAGGTCAGGGTTAATAGCAGCCTCATCCTGGGTTATTATGCCCCCGGCAGAGGCGCCTACAATCTGGGCTTTGGCAATCTTTCTTCCAACTACTCTTACGTGGGGTTTTCCGGCACCGGCGTCTTCACCCAAACGGGGGGGACCAACACCGTCAGCAATTGGCTGGGTCTGGCGGGGAACAACGGCAGCAGCGGTACCTATGACCTGCAAGGCGGCAGCCTCGCGACGGCGGGCATGAGTATCGGCGCCTCCGGCACCGGTAGCTTCACCCAGAGCGGCGGGACCAACACGGTCAACAATAGCCTGAGCTTGGACGGTCTCTCCGGCGGCAGCGGCAGCTATAATCTCAGCGACGGCAGCCTGACCGCGGCCAATGAATTTGTGGGGTTCTCCGGCACCGGCTCTTTTACCCAGAGCGGCGGCAGCAATGCCATGAGCAATGGCCTGGTTATGGGTTACGGCACCGGGGCCAGCGGCGCCTATAACCTGGGCGGCGGGAACCTCTCGGCTCTGCATGAATGGATCGGCAACTACGGAACGGGTGCCTTCACCCAGACCGGCGGCACCAATACCATCACCGGCGACCTCTACCTGGGTTATTATGCCTCCGGCAGCGGCAGCTACACCCTGGGCGGCGGTACCGGAAGCCCCGTTCTGGCGGCGACTAACGAATATATCGGCCTCTATGGCAGCGGCACCTTCACCCAGGCCGGCGGCAGCAATACCGTCAGCGATAACCTCACCCTGGCCGACCAAAGCGGGAGCAGAGGCACCTATAATCTGAGCAGCGGCAATCTGGTGGTCGACAACTTTTTGATTGTGGGCCAAAGCGGCACCGGCACTTTTTCCCAGAGCGGAGGAGCCAGTATAGTCAACTCCGTTATCGTCCTTGGCTCTTCGGCCGGTGGCAGCGGCACCTATACCTTGGGCGGCGGCACCCTGTCGACGGTAAATGAGTATATTGGCAATTCCGGCAGCGGCACTTTCACTCAAACGGGTGGCACCAATACCGCTGCCTACGCCCTGTTTCTGACCAATAACGTAGATAGTTACGGTAGTTACAATCTCCAGGGCGGCAGCCTCTCGGCCAGTAACGTATATGTCGGTAATTGGGGTGGCACCGGCATTTTCACCCATTCTGGCGGCACCAACACCGTCAGCGATACCCTCACCCTGGCCAACCAAAGCGGCAGCGGCGCTTATAATCTCAGCGGCGGCAGCCTATCAGCCAACCAGCAGGATATCGGCTATG
>JALNYP010000111.1 GCA_023229795.1 Syntrophobacterales bacterium | reverse complement strand
GCGTTGATCCTTATTTTTCCCGGGGTAAGAATGGCGGCTTGGGCGATCTCTGCCAGTGCTTCGTCAATTTCCTTGGTGCTGATGAGAAGCTCTTTTCTAATCTTGGGATAGCGAAAAACCTTTCTCAGTTCGGCCAGAATATCTTGGGACAGCAATAAAACGATTCGCCCCTGCCTCACCAGATCAACGATCTGGCCCGGCTTGGAATTTGGCTTTAAGGCGGCGCTCACGAAGACATTGGCATCGAGCACAACCCGCCTCATTTCCTTATCGCCTTAGCTCCTTTAGTACCCTTTTCTGACCTGGCTGCCCGTACTGCCTCATCTATGATGGCGGTCAGTTCTGCCTCGTCCATTCCCTGCACTCTATCGCTGGCCCTCAATTTCTCAAAGGCTCGATTAAGGGCTTTGAGTGCATCTCCCTTGTCAACCATCACCGTCGTCTTTAAAAAAACCCCGGCCTCGACTGGCTCGACTTCTAAAAAGTCGCCTTCCTTAATACCCAGCCGTTCCCTGATATCCTTGGGTATGGTGACTTGGCCGTTCCGAACCACCTTGACCAAAGGCATGGCAAATCTCCCTTATCCGGTTCATCAATTTTCATAATATGTAATTATGTAATAATTATAGTTCAATTTATAAACCTGTCAATGGCAGTCAAATTAGTAAGGATATTCGCCTGCCCCTAAATAAATCATCTATTTTCCCTGGATCAACTGCGGAACATTCCCCAAGTAAACTCAAATAAGCCTGCATAGTCCCAGGTGCCTCAATACACCACCTGAAAATCCGTCAGATCCCCCTGGTAGGCCTGCCATTCTTCCTCTACCCGGTCAACGTAAGAGTAGGTCGGGCCTTGCCGGCACCATCTCAGCATGTCTTCCACCAGCCTTTTCTCGCCCTCAAACAGGGCCTCCACCCGGCCGTCCGGCAGGTTCCGCACCCAGCCGGCGAGGCCCCGGGCCCGGGCCTGGTCCCGGGTGGAGGCCCGGAAGAACACCCCCTGGACCCGGCCCTCGATCACCACATGCAGCCGCGCCTTGTCCGCCATCACTTTCCCCCCCTGAGTAATTCTTCAAACGCCGCCTCGTCCAGGATGGTTACCCCCAACGCCTGGGCCTTGGCGTATTTACTGCCCGGGTCGGCCCCGGCCACCACGTAATCGGTCTTGGCGGAGACCGAAGAAGTCACCTTGCCGCCCCGGGCCGTGACCTGGGCCTTGGCTTCCTCCCGGGAGAAGCGCGACAGGCCGCCGGTGAACACGAAGGTCTTGCCGCTCAAGGGCGCGGCGGCCCGGCGCTCCGGGGGCAAACCTCGTACCCCCGCCTCGGTAAGCTTTCGAATCAGAGCCCGATTCCTTTCATTATCAAAAAACTCCCGAAGGCTGGCGGCCACCTGTTCCCCCACCCCTTCCACGTGCAGCAGGTCCTCTTTATCCGCGGCCATCAGGGCTTCCAGACTCTGGAAGTGCTCGGCCAGGAGTTGGGCCGTGGCCTCGCCCACATAGCGGATGCCCAGGGCGTTGATTAAGCGCCACAGGGGGACCTCTTTGCTGGCCTGGATGGCGCTGATGATGTTGCCGGCCGATTTTTCCGCGAAGCGCTCCAAGGGAATAAGATCATCTGCGGTCAACCCGTAGAGGTCGCTGACATCGCTGATCAGGCCTACCCCCACCAGTTGCAGGATGATTTTCTCTCCCAGTCCGTCGATGTCCATGCCAGCCTTGGAAGCGAAGTGCATGATAGATCGGGTCTGGGAGCCGAAGCAGTCGGGATTGGGGCAGCGGGTCACCTTTTCGCCTGCCGGCCTCACCAGCGGGGTGCCGCAGACGGGGCAGTTCTCCGGCATTCTGAAGGGCTGAGCGCCAGGGGGGCGTTCTTCGAGAATGACCTTGACCACCTCCGGGATGACGTCGCCGGCGCGCTGCACGAGCACGGTATCACCCACCCGCACGCCTTTCCTCGCCACTTCGTCTTCATTGTGGAGGGTGGCCCGGCTGACCGTGACCCCGCCCACCTCCACCGGCTCCATCACCGCCATGGGGGTGACCGCGCCGGTGCGGCCTACGTTGACTTCGATGCTCAACACCCTGGTGGTGGCCTGGGTGGCCGCGAATTTGTAGGCCAGGGCCCAGCGGGGGCTCCGGGTCTTGGCGCCCAGGCGCTCCTGCAAGGCCAGGGAGTCCACCTTGATCACCATGCCGTCGATCTCGTAGGGCAGGCCGTGGCGCTGGCTCTCCAATTGCCGGTGCAAGGCGATAGCCGCGTCAATGCCCCGCTGGCGCGCGATCAGGGGATTGACCCGCAGGCCCCACTCTTTCAGGGTCTGGAGCACCTGCCACTGGGTGTCAAAACTATGACCTCGCACTTCCCCCACGCCGTAGCAATAGATGTTCAGGGGGCGGGCCGCGGTGATCTTGGGGTCCAACTGACGCAGGGAGCCGGCCGCGGCGTTCCGGGGATTGGCGAAGGCGGGCTCGCCCCGGGCCAGGCGATCTTCGTTTAACCGCTTGAACTCCGGGAGGTCCATGTACACTTCGCCCCGGACCTCCAGGAGTTCCGGCGCTCCGGTCTTCTCCTCCCGCAGGTTTAAGGGGATGGCGCGGATAGTCTTTAAATTTTGGGTGACGTTTTCGCCCCGGTAGCCGTCGCCCCGGGTGGAGCCCACGGTCAGGCGGCCTTGTTCATAAACCAGCTCCACCGCGCAGCCGTCCATCTTGGGCTCCAGGACATAATCGAACTCCTCGGCGGTCTTGAGAAAGCGCTTTAAGCGCTCGTCGAACTCCCGGGCCTCGGCCTCGCTGAAGGCGTTTTCCAGCGACAGCATGGGCTGCCGGTGCCGCACGGTCTCAAATTTGTCCAGGGGTTGGGCCCCGACCCGCTGGGTGGGGGAATCGGGCGTGGCCAGGCCGTAGTCTTCTTCCAGCCGGGTGAGTTCCCGCATCAGCCGGTCGAACTCGGCGTCGGAGACCACCGGGTCATCCAGCACGTAATAGCGGTAGTTGTGGTAATTAAGCTGATCCCGGAGTTCGGCCACCCGGGAAATCACCTCAGGGGGAATGTCCTTTTGCGCCATGCCGGTGCCCCGATGCAGGGAAAGCCGATTATCGGCCCTTTAAGATGACAACTTAGCAGTTCTACAACCGCGTAATATAAAGCTGCGCAGCAGGGGCGGACCTAAATGTCCGCCCTCAAGGCAGGGCGCACACGCAGGTGCGCCCCTACAGGCCAGGCTTCTTTACTATGAAGCGCAACCTGGTATGACAGGCCGCCGTGGCGGCCGCCTGCTCTGGTTAACATGATAGGGGGTTTTGGCGGGGTTGGCAAGGGCCAAAGACCGGCGGCAGGCAAAGGCGCCAGACAAGAACGGGACGAGGCTCGCTGCCTCAGGACTGAACCGGCCCCCAAGCCGCCGTTCGGGACCGGCGACTTTAGGAGAGCGGCGGTTGGAGCGGTGGCCGGGATTTGCGTTCCTGGTCGGCGGCCTCCCGGGCGATCCGGCGGATTTCTCCGATAATCTGGAGCACTTCCTCCAGTTGCTGGCTGATCAACTGGACCTCTTTAAAGATCCGGTCCTTCTCATCCAGTTCCAGCAGCAAGAGATCCACCAGGCCGGTCACCGCCGCCAGGGGCTGGGCCAGATCATGCAAAAAATGGCTGATATGCTCGTAGTGAGACGAGGGGCTGGCTTTCATATCCATATTTCCCTTCTGACCGATACCTTCACCAGGGAAATAAGCAAGAAGCGGGCCAAGTTCGCGCCAGGACCTGGGGGGAAAGTTAATCCCGGGGCACGGCCAGCATGCGCTCCACCGCCAGCAGGGCCGGACGCCGGATCTCTTCCGGCACCGTGATCTGGTAATGGTTCTCTTTGAGGGCCTCGATGATGTCCGCCAGGCTGATGCGTTTCATGTCCGGGCACAAGAGGTGGGAGGAGGGAGAGTAAAAGAGTTTATCCGGGTTTTCTTTCCGCAAGGTATGGAGAATCCCCATTTCCGTGCCGATGATGAATTCTCGTCCGGTGGACTCCCGCACCAACTGGAGCATGCCGCTGGTGCTGCGGATGGCCTGGGCCAGGTCCAGGACTTCAGGGCGGCATTCCGGGTGGGCGATGAACATGGCCTCGGGGTGCGCGGCCTGGCAGGCCTTAACCTCGGCGGGAGTCAGGCGGTCGTGGACGTTGCAGCAGCCGTCCCAGTAGAGCACTTCTTTGCTGGTGCGGCGGGCGGTATAGAGAGCCAGATTGCGGTCCGGGACCATCAGGACCCGGGGGGATGTCAAAGAATTGACAACCGGGACGACGTTAGCGGAGGTGCAGCAGATATCGCTTTCGGCCTTGACCGCCGCGGTGGAATTGACATAGGTGACCACCGGCACGCCGGGCAGTTCGGCTTTCCGGGCCCTGAGCTGGGCCGCGGTGATGGTGGCGGCCATGTAGCAGCCCACGTCTTCCCGGGGCAGGAGCACGGTCTTGTCCGGGCAGAGGATAGCCGCGGTTTCCGCCATGAAATGAACCCCGCAGAAGACGATGACCTCGGCCGGGGTCTGGGCGGCAGTCATGGATAAGGCCAGGGAGTCGCCTAAAAAATCGGCCACGTCCTGAATTTCGCCCGGCTGATAATTATGGGCCAGGAGAATCCCCCGGCGCCGTTCCAGCCAGCGCCGCACCTCTTTTTGCTGTTCGCTGAATTCCATGGTTTTGCTTTCGAAGTCTAGACTTCAAACCTTCAGGTAAGGGCCGGCCTAAGTGTCGGTCCCGGGCGGACACGCAGGTCCGCCCCTACGATGGTTTTAGCTGATAAGCAGCGGGCAAGTACAGCCCAGGCCTCAAGAGCCCGTGTCCCGCACCACCTGGACCCCCGGCGGCGGGCTGAAGCTGAAGAACTCGCGCCCCATGGGCACTTCCAGTTTCACCTGGGTAAAATCGAAGCGGCTTTCCTCGCCCAGGGCATTGGTAAATTCCAGCCGCTCCACCAGATAGGTGTTGGGGTTGATGGTCAGGGTGAGGCGCTTCAGCTCCGCCTGCTCTTTCTTGGGATAGAGATTGATGACGAAGGCCGTGCCTTCCCGGGGCGGCCGCTGCCAGGAGACGTTGAAGTCCTTCTGGAACTGGCCCATGCCGGAGAAAAACCGCATGACCAGATCAGAGCGCAGCACCTTGTCCAGCTTATAGACCATAACCATGCCGTCGGCGGGCATGTACATCCACACCAGCCGGCCGTCGGAGACGATCTCTTTTTTCTGGGTCGGCGGGGTCTCGTACTGCCAGCGCATGCGGCAGGGTTTCATGAAATACATCCACCCCGCGGCCGAATCCGTCCGGCCGGCGGCCTTGAGGAGTGATTCTTGGCGAAAGCGGGCCTGGAAGCCCCCGGCTTTATCGTATTGGGTCTGCACCCGGGTCATCACCGCTTCCGGGGTGACTTCGGCCCCGGCCGGGATGGACCACAGGCAGAGCAGCAACGCCAATGATGCCAACAATATTTTACGAGTCACGATAGGTGTCTGTCCTTGCACGAAAAAATGTCTGGGTTAAACTTACCAGATGCAATAGTCTGCGTCAATTATAGCATATTCCTGGCGGCTTGCTGGGGACGGCGCGGCTGGCTATGACCGGGACACCGTTTCGCACAGGCTGGAAAGCCTGTGCCACCGGCACGCCGCCGGGGCGGCGGCGCCACATTTTCCTTCACATTGTCCTTATAGAGTGGCGATGGACCTGAATAGAGTGGCGATGGACCTGATTCAGGATTACGATTATTTTTTGCCGCCGGAGTTGGTGGCTCAATATCCCCTGGGGGAACGGGACGCCTCCCGGCTCCTGGTGCTCAGACGCGCCGGCGGGGAGATGAGCCACGCCCGGTTCCGCGACCTTTCCTTCTGGCTGGACGAGAATGACGTCCTGGTGGTCAACGACACCCGGGTCTTTCCGGCCCGCCTGAACGGCCGCAAGGACAGCGGCGGCAAGGTGGAGCTGCTCCTGCACCACCTGCCGGAGGCCGAAGACGGCGGCGGCGCGGCCCGGGCCCGGGCCACCCATCGGGGGCGCCTTAAGGTCGGACAAACCCTGCATTTCGGGGCGGAGCTGGCGGCCGAGGTCCTGGCCCTGCCCGAACCGGGGGTGACCGAGGTGCGCTTCACCTGCCCCGGCGGGGACGCGGTGGCCGCGGTGCTGGCCGCCGGGGAAGTCCCCCTGCCGCCGTATATCCACCGGGCCGCAGCCGCGGCGGACCGGGAGACGTATCAGACGGTGTTCGCCGACCGGGCCGGGGCGGTGGCCTGTCCTACCGCGGGGCTGCACTTCACCGACGCGGTAAGGCGAGAGCTGGCCGAGCGGGGCGTCGAGATGGTGCCCATCACCCTGCACGTGGGGCCGGGGACCTTCATGCCGGTGCGCCAGGACGACTTTACCCGGCACCGGATGCTGCCGGAATACTTCGAGTTATCCGCGGCCGCGGCGGCCCGCCTCAACGCCGCCAAGGCGGCAGGCAAGCGCCTGGTGGCGGTGGGCACCACCAGCGTGCGCGTGCTGGAATCTTGCGCCGCGACGGAAGGGTTTCAGGCCCAACGAGGCTGGTGCGACCTCTTTATTTATCCAGGCTATCAGTTTCAGGCCGTGGACCGGTTGCTCACCAACTTTCATTTGCCCAAGTCCACGCTGTTGCTCCTGGTCAGCGCCTTCGCCGGGCGGGACTTGATTAGGCAAGCCTACGCCGCGGCCGTGCAGGAGCGCTACCGGTTTTATAGCTATGGCGATTGTATGTTGATTTTATAAATTTGCGGGATGGGGGGATGGGGTCCGGGAAAAGATTCTAAGCCGGTCCCCTGCTCCCGGCGCCTTTCCTCAAAAGATGCCTTTCTATGTTTGACTTTCATCTCATAAAAGCCACTGGCCCGGCGGGGCCCCGGTTGGGGGAGATCAGGACGCCCCGGGGGGTCGTGCCCACTCCGGTCTTTATGCCCGTGGGCACCTATGCCACGGTGAAGACCTTGACGCCGGAGGACTTGCGGGACATCGGCGCCGGCCTCATCCTGAGCAACACTTATCATCTCTATCTGAGGCCGGGGGTCCCGGCCATTGCGGCCTTAGGCGGGCTGCACCGCTTCATGCACTGGGACGGGCTTATCCTTACCGACTCCGGCGGCTTCCAGATTTTCAGCCTGGCGCCCTTCCGCACCATCACCGACGCAGGCGTCACCTTCCGGTCGCATCTGGACGGCTCCAGCCATTTCCTGGACCCGGAAACCGTGGTGGGCCTCCAGGAAGACCTGGGCGTGGACATCATGATCTGCCTGGATGAGTGTCCCGGTTATCCGGCCCCGGAGGCCGAAGTCAGGGGCGCTGCGGCCCTAACCCTGAAGTGGGCGGCGCGCTCCCGGGCGGCCAGGACCAGTCCCGACGCGGCCCTGTTCCCCGTGGTGCAGGGCGGCATGTTCCCGGAGTTGCGCCGGGAGCAGGCCCAGGCCATGCGGGAGCTTAACTTCGACGGTTATGCCATCGGCGGCTTAAGCGTGGGCGAGCCCAAGGAACTCATGTTCGCCATGCTGGAGGCCACCACCCCGGAGTTGCCCGAGGATAAGCCCCGTTACCTTATGGGGGTGGGCACCCCGGAAGACCTGGTGGAGGGCGTGGCCCGGGGGGTGGATATGTTCGACTGCGTCATGCCCACGAGAAACGCCCGGAACGGCATGGCCTTTACCTCGACCGGCAGAGTGGTCATCAAAAACGCGGTGCATGGCGCTGACCCCGGCCCCCTGGATGCGGCCTGCGGCTGCTATACGTGCCGGCATTACTCCCGGGCCTATCTGCGGCATCTCTATATGGCGAGAGAAATTCTGGCCTACCGCCTTTTAACTTTGCATAATTTGTATTACTATTTGCAGTTGATGGATAATATGCGGCAAGCCATCGTCCAAGACCGGTTTGCCGCGTTTCGCCGGGAATTCTACCAAAATCGTTGTGAGGGAGGGAGTACGAGTGGTTAATATGGCTTTTGCCCAGGCTGCCGCAGGCGGCGCCCCCGAGTCTAGCCCGATGTGGAGTTTCGTCGTTCCCATGCTCTTTATGGTCGTGATCTTTTATTTTCTGCTGATCCGGCCCCAACAGAAAAAGGCCAAAGAACACAAGGCGCTCTTGGACAACCTGAAAAGTGGCGATCGCATCATCACCAGCGGCGGCATCATCGGCACCATCATCAATATTGACGACCAGATGGTGAACGTGGAAATCGCCGATAAGGTGCGCATCCAAATGGGCCGTCCTTATATCGCCGGGTTCGCTCCCAAGAAAGGCGGCAGCTAAGCCGGCGCGCCCCCAGTCTTTAACAATCAGTCGGGATTAACATGCCGGAGTCGCAAGCCCACCAGCTCTTCCTGGAGGAGATCGGCCGTCTCATGGAGATGGCCCGGGAGTGGATCGATCTCTTCCCCCAGGCCGCGGTCCAGGGCCAACACTGGCAAAAGGTGTTGTCCCAGGTCCAGGCCCACGTGTCGGAGGATACCTGCCGGGTGGCGACGGTGGGCGCGGTCAAGTCCGGCAAAAGCACCATGATCAACGCCCTGGTGGGCCAGGACCTCTTGCGCCGGGGCGCCGGCATCCTCACCGCCATGATCACCCGGGTGCAGCCGGGCCCGGAACCCCAGGCGGTGCTGCAGTTCAAGGGTTGGGAGGAAATCAACAGCGAGATTCGCCGGGCCCTGGGGCTGCTGCCCAATCCCCGCCTGGTGGACCGGGCCGAACCCCTGGATCTGAAGGAGGCCCAGGACCGGGACCTGCTG
>JALNYP010000110.1 GCA_023229795.1 Syntrophobacterales bacterium | reverse complement strand
CCGTAGGTTACCAGCCCACCCTGGGCACCGACCTCGGTGAATTGCAGGAGCGCATCACCTCCACCAAGAAAGGTTCGGTCACCTCGGTACAGTGCATTTACGTACCCGCCGATGACTTGACCGACCCGGCCCCGGCCACCACCTTTGCCCATCTGGATGGCACCGTGGTGCTCTCCCGGGCGCTTACAGAGCTGGGCATCTACCCTTCGGTGGACCCCCTGGATTCCACCTCCCGGATCCTGGACCCGCAAGTCGTGGGCGAGGAGCACTACTACGTGGCCCGGAACGTCCAGCAGACCCTCCAGAAGTATAAGGACCTGCAGGACATCATCGCCATTCTGGGTATCGACGAACTCTCCGACGAAGACAAGCTCACCGTGGCCCGGGCCCGGAAGATTCAGCGCTTCCTGTCCCAGCCCTTCTTCGTCGCCGCCCAGTTCACCGGCCAGGAAGGCAAATTCGTGTCCGTGCCGGACACCGTGCGTGGCTTTAAGGAAATCATCGAAGGCAAGCACGACGATCTGCCGGAACAGGCCTTCTACATGGTAGGTGCTATCGAAGAAGCGGTGGCCAAAGCCGAACGGCTGGCGGCTGCCTAAGGGCAGGGGAGGCCAAAGCCTATGGCAGAAAAACAACTCCTGTTGGATGTGGTTACTCCCGACCGCCTGGTCCTGTCCACCGAGGCCGATGTTGTGGTGTGCCCCGGCGTGGAAGGCCAATTCGGCGTTCTGCCGGGCCATATCCCCTTCTTGAGCGCCCTGGCAATCGGCGAGATGTATTACCGTAAGGGCGGCCAGATCGAATACCTGGCGGTGGCCGGCGGTTTTGCCGAGGTCACCGGCGAGAAGGTGACCATCGTGGCGGAAGCGGCCGAAAAGGGCCGGGAGATCGATGTGGAACGGGCCAGACGGGCCTTGGAACGGGCCGAAAAGCGCCTGGCCGCTTCCAAGACCGAGGTGATCGACTGGACCCGGGCCGAGGCGGCCATGCGCCGCTCCCTGGTGCGCGCCAAAGTAGCCGGCCGCTAAACCATTACTCACGAAACCTATAAATAAAGGCAAGCCTGGAAACCCGGGCTTGCCTTTTCATTTTTAGAAAATAGTAGTATTTTAACGGCTAAAAGGTTATCAGGGCGAGAAAAGGATTCGGTGATAATATGCCTGCCGAAAGAACTAAGTATTTTCATCTCTGACGAGGATAAAATTTGGCTCGACAGGTATGCCAAGGTTCAAAGGATTTCGTTGGCTGAGGCCGTTCACCGAGGGATTTGTCTGTTGAAGAGGGGAGAGCGGCAAGGGACCTATCAAAAGCTGGTAAAAAGCACTTACAGCATCTGGGGAAAGGGGAACGGTCTGGCGCATCAACAAAAAATGCGCGTCGAATGGGGAATAGATTTTGCCTGAGCTAACGGGCTACGGCTTTATGTGAAACCCGTAGGGTGCGTTTCACGCACCATGAAAGGAACGATCGCTTGCCAGAGTATCGACGTATTAAGAAAGCGGGCGGTACTTATTTTTTTACCGTGGTGACCCATGGTCGGCGCCCGATATTAACTTCCCCGGAAGTTCGTCAAGCCTTGCGGGCAGGTATTTCCAAGGTCCGGCAAGCAATGCCGTTCAGCATTGAGGCCTGGGTTTTGTTGCCAGACCATCTGCATACTATATGGACCTTACCGGAACATGACGCCAGATATGCGGCCCGCTGGGCAGTGATCAAGGCTTATGTGACCAAAAACTGCGGTAATTTGTGTTATTCCAAAGAGAATGTCAATATATCAAGGAACCGTCGCCAGGAAGGCTGTGTTTGGCAACGGCGCTTTTGGGAACATGTCATCCGAGATGACCCGGATTTTCACCGCCATCTGGACTACCTCCATTGGAACCCGGTGAAACATAGATATGCGAAAAGCCCGATGGATTGGCCTTATTCAACCATCCACCGTTTTGTCACTCAGGGGTTCTATCCGCCCAATTGGGGTGGCGGCGGCGTTGAGGAGTATCCCTCGGATAATTTCGGCGAATGATGCTGGTGCGTAAAACGCACCCTACGTCTAAAATATAACAATTTGGCATATAGAGTGCATAAAGGTATGAGATGGAGACGTTAGCAAACAACCTCACCGCCGTCATCCTGGCCGCCGGCCAGGGGACCCGGATGAAATCAAAGAAGCCCAAGGTCTTGCATGAGATCCTGGGCCGGCCGATGTTGGCCTACCTGATCGATACCCTGAAAAGCGCCGGGGTGGATGACATCGTCTTAGTGGTGGGTCACCAGGCCGAGCGGGTCCAGGAGGCCTACCGGGATTACGGGGTGCGTTTTGTGGTCCAGGAGCCCCAGTTGGGCACCGGGCACGCGGTGCAGGTGGCCATGCCCGCGGTGCCGCCCGCGGCCGGTACGGTCATGGTGCTGTGCGGCGACGCGCCCTTGATCTCCGGAGATAGCATTTTGGCCCTGCAACGGTTGCATAAAAGCACCGGCGCGGCGATTACCATTCAGACCATCGAACTGGCCGACGGGGCCCACTACGGCCGGGTGGTGCGGGAGGCGGGCCAGGTCAAGGCCATCGTGCAATGCAAAGATGCCAAAGACTGCCCGGAAATTCTGGCCATTGGGGAGATCAATACCGGGGCTTACTGTTTTGACGCCGCCTTCCTCAAGGAAAATCTGTCGCGCCTGGCGCCCAGTCCCGTGACCCGGGAGATTTATCTCACCGACCTGATCCAGATGGCCCGGGAGCAGGGCAGGGCGGTGGCGCCCCTGGTGGACCCGGACCGGGACAACCTGCTGGGGATCAACAGCCGAGCCGAGCTGGCCGCGGCCACCCAGACCATCAAGCGGGCCATCAACGCCCGGCACCTGGACCGGGGGGTTACCTTCATTGATCCCGAGTCCGCTTATATCGAATCCGGGGTGACCATCGGCCAGGATACCACCATTTACCCCAACGTCTATCTCCAGGGCCAGACCGTTATTGGCGAGGACTGCGTCATCGAGGCTTCGGTCAAAATTGTCGATTCCACCCTCGAAAATAACGTCTATGTCAAAATGGGCAGCGTCATTACCCAGAGCCGCTTGGCCGCGGGAGTGGATATCGGCCCCTGCGCCCATCTCCGGCCCGGCGCCGACCTGCGCCAACGGGTGCATGTCGGCAACTTCGTGGAAGTGAAAAAATCCGTCCTGCATGAAGGCGTCAAGGCCGGCCATCTTACCTACCTGGGCGACGCCGAGGTGGGGGCCGGGACCAATGTGGGGGCCGGCACCATCACCTGCAACTACGACGGCGAGCAGAAACACCGCACCATCATCGGCGAGAAAGTCTTTATCGGCAGCAACACCGCGCTGGTGGCGCCGGTGACTGTGGGCGCCGGGGCTTACGTGGGGGCCGGCTCCACCATCACCAAGGAGGTGCCCCCGGGAAAACTCGGCATCTCCCGAGCCCGCCAGGTGAATAAAGAACGCCGGTTGATCGGCACAAAGAAGAAATGATAGGGATCAGTGGTCAGTGGCTAGGGACCAGTAGTTGGATTCGAATCTTCTGCTTTCCCGGCCACTGACCACTGACCACTGGCCACTGACCACTTCAAGAGGTAACTATGTGCGGCATTATCGGATATCTGGGGCCCCAGGAAGCCATGCCCATCATCCTGGATGGGCTCAAACGGCTGGAATATCGGGGCTACGACTCTGCGGGGATGGCGGTAATCGGCGAACACGGCCTGGCCATCCGCCGCAGCCTGGGCAAATTGAAGGAGCTGGAAAACCTGGTGCGCCAGGACCCGCTCCACGGCCAGGTGGGCATCGGCCATACCCGCTGGGCCACCCACGGGCGCCCTTCCGAGACCAATGCCCATCCGCATCGGGTGGGCGACATTGCGGTGGTGCACAACGGCATCATCGAGAACTACCTGGAACTCAAGGAAGATTTGCTCAAAATCGGCCACCGCTTTTCCTCGGAGACGGACACGGAGATCATCTCCCATCTCATCGTCAAGCACATGGATGACGGGGCCGCCTATCTTGAGGCAATACAGCGCACGATTCAAGAGATCCGCGGCTCTTATGCCCTGGTGATCATCAACGCCGACGAGCCCCGCATGTTGGTGGCGGCCCGCAAGGAAAGCCCCCTGATCCTCGGCCTGGGCGAGGGCGAATTCTTCCTGGCCTCGGACATCCCCGCCATCCTGCCCTACACCCGCCGGGTAATTTTTCTGGAGGACCACGACCTGGTGGTGCTCCAAGACGGCGAATTCCTGCTCTTGAACGAAGCGGGCCATCGCCTCGAACGCCCGGAACATACCATCACCTGGAGCCCGGCCATGGCGGAAAAGGCGGGCTACAAGCATTTCATGCAGAAGGAGATCTTTGAGCAGCCCCGGGCCCTGATCGACACCTTTAGGGGACGCATTAACCCCGAACTGGGGGAGGTGATGCTGCAGGAGGTCTCCCTCTCGGACGAAGATATCAAAGATATCCGCAAAATTTACCTGGTGGCCTGCGGTACTTCCTTCCACGCTGCCATGGTGGGCAAAACCCTCATGGAAAGCCTCTGCCGCATTCCGGTGGAGGTCGAGCTGGGCTCCGAGTTCCGCTACCGGAACCCCCTGGTGGACCGGCATACCCTGCTGATCCCCATCTCCCAATCCGGCGAAACCGCGGATACCCGGGCGGGGCTGACCGCGGGCAAGGAATTAGGGGCCAAGACCCTGGCCATCGTCAACGCGGTGGGCTCCAGCATCGCCCGGGACGCTCACGCGGTGCTGTACACCCACGCCGGGCCCGAAATCGGCGTGGCTTCCACCAAGGCCTTCACCACCCAACTGGTGGCCCTCTATCTCATTGCCCTCTTTCTGGCCCAGCGGTTGGGCAAACTTAACCGGGCGGATATCCGCCTCCGGCTGGCCGAGCTGCTCAAACTGCCCACCTGGGTGCAGGAGACCCTGGACCTGGACCAGGAGATCCGGGAAATCGGCCGCCGCTACATGAACGCCCACAATTTCCTCTATCTGGGGCGGGGCATCCACTATCCTATTGCCCTGGAAGGGGCCTTGAAACTCAAGGAAATTTCTTATATCCACGCTGAAGGCTATGCCGCGGGGGAGATGAAGCACGGGCCCATCGCCCTCATCGACGAAAACATGCCGGTATTGGTCTTGGCCTCCCGCAGCCCGGTGCTGGAAAAGGTCCAGGGCAACATCGAGGAAGTGGCGGCCCGGGGCGGGCGGCTCATCGCCGTGACGGAGGCGGACAATCTAAAGGTGCGGGAGCGGGTGGAAAGCGCCATCACCGTCCCGTCGGTCCCTCTGGACCTGTCGCCCATCGTCCTGGTAACCCCGCTGCAATTGCTGGCTTACCATATCGCCGATCTCAGAGGCACCGATGTGGATCAGCCCCGCAACCTGGCCAAGAGCGTCACGGTGGAGTAGAAGAATTCACCGCAGAGACGCAGAGAACGCAGAGAAAAGAATTGTTCTGTAAATCTCTGCGCCCTCTGCGCCTCTGCGGGGAAAAATTATTTCTGCCGCACCAAGGCGAAACGCGGCCGGCTGATGGACTCGTGCTGGCAAATGGGGCAGCGGGACGGCGTGGTCAAACGGTCCCGCTTTTTAAAGGCGAAGCCGCAGTTTCTGCACACGGCGGGGGTTATCTGAAACTTATAATCCGGGCCCGGGGCCCGGGCCAGGTGGACCAGATGGTCCAAGACCTCTTTTTCTGACAGGGACAGCAGTTGGGACAGTTCCAGACTGGAGTGGGGCTGCTCGGCCAGAAGCTCTTTCATGGCCTGACGCGGGGTGCTCATGCGGGCCTCTCCGATGATAATCTCCAGGCGATCTAAGTTACTCTAACCCGATCCACTGACACACGGCAACTCTTTGATGCGATATCTGGTAATGGGCGCCGGGGCCCTGGGTTCGGTCTTCGGCGGACTCTTGCAACAGCACGGCCACACGGTGGCCTTCATCGGCCGGGGCGCTCATTTTGAGCAGATTACCACCCGGGGCCTGGCCCTCGACGGCATCTGGGGGGAATTTCAGGTGGGTCCCGTGGCTCCCCTGTCAGCCTCGGCGGCAGAGTTCGACGTTATCCTCCTGTGCGTCAAGTCGTTTGATACGCAGGAGGCCTGCCGGCGGGTCCGCGGCCTGCTGGCGCCCCGGGGCCTCATCGTGTCCGTGCAGAACGGCCTGGGCAATCTCGAGATTATCGCCCGGGAATTCGGCCCGGCGCGCACCATCGGGGCCCGGGTCATCTTTGGGGCCCAAATCATCCGCCCGGGGCTGGCCCGGGTGACCGTCTATGCCGAGCCGGTCCTGGTGGGGGCCATGGCCCCGGATTTTTCCCACCCCAGCCTGGACCGCCTGGCTGCGGACCTGAATGCGGCCGGCATACCCACCCTCAAAGTGGATAATATCTTGACCCATCTCTGGGGAAAGGTCCTGTACAACTGCGCCTTGAACCCGTTGGGGGCCATCCTGGGGGCGCCTTACGGGTCCCTGGGGGATAATCTCCACACCCGGGAACTCATGCGTCTGATCATCGAGGAAATTTACCGGGTGGCCGGCGCCAGGGGCGTGCTTCTCGCCCCTGCCGAAGCCGCCGCCTACTTCAAATTTTTCATGGAAAAACTGGTCCCCGCCACCGCCGGTCACCGGCCCTCCATGTGGCAGGATCTGCAAGCCGGCCGCCGGACCGAAATCGACGCCTTAAATGGCGCCATCTGCCGCTACGGCCAGGAGGTGGGGATGCCTACGCCTTACAATGACGCCATCAGCCGGCTGGTGCGGTTTTTGGAGCCGGGTCAGCTGGGGGAGTCACCCGGCATCTCCTAATTTTAAGGGGGAAAAGCGTGTTCGGAAAGATAAACAATGGTGACCGTTGCCCGCGTTGTCAGAAAGGTCTGATGAGGCGATGCCGCCGCCAGGATTGGATGCGGCGGCTGCCTCGCAGTAAATATTATAAATGCGCCGATTGCCAGGCCCGGTTCTTAAGCGTATATGGATTTGCCATCCCGCTGCGTCGGGGCGTCAAGAAAATCAGAGACCCCGGAAAGGTCGAAGCTCCTTAAATGACCATTACCGGCGGAACCTGGTTCTGAGGTTCAGAGAAATCTTTTCATGAACTTTGGGTTGGGCCGCCGGAAATGGTCTGAAGATTTCCTGGTCAAGGGGGCCACGTGCCGGAAAGGTTTCCCGCCGGGATCGACGAGGCCATAAGTTAATAACTGTCTAACCTTGTTATAATTTTTTAGAGGCACTATAATGAAGCTGCTTAGAATAAGAGAGCGACAAGTTATTAGAGAAATATTGAGAAAACCGTTTACGAATTATTCATAATGTATGGCGCCAGGCGCAAGGAGAGTTAGCCATGGCAGGGGCACGGCAAGGCGCTGTTTGTCCCACCTGTGGAAAAGGCTTTCTGGAACGCTGCCGGAGAAGTTTCTGGATGCGGTTGATCCCCGGCAGCAAACACTACCGGTGTAATTGGTGTCCGGCGCGTTACCTGACGGTCTATGACAGACCCGTCAGGCTGTTGTCCCGGAACCGCTGATCCTCGCAGACCCGGACGCCGGGGCTAGGGATGCTGGGAAGACGGGAACCCTGGTCAGTCCTCCCCAGAAGCGCCTTTATCTAGCGGGTAATCGGCCCACAGGCGATGCGGGGGCCGGCGTTGCCCGCGGGATCGGTGACATTATCATCCGGGCCGGCATGAATCACCAGGGAGGTCCCGCCCGGCTGGAACAGAGAGTTTTTCTGCCCCTCCTTCAGAGTGACCAGACTCGCCACCGCTTCGAGCGTGGCCTTGCCGTCCGGACCAACGTTGATATTAGGTAAATCCCCGGCGTGCGGTCCAGCCGGATTCTTCATGCCGTGCTGCTTGCCGAAGGGATTGAAGTGCCCGCCGGCGCTCATAAAATCCGCCCCGGTGCAGACCCCTTTTTCATGGATATGAAAGGCGTGTTCCCCGGGAGGCAGGTTTTCTACCTTCAGGACCATCTTCACGCCCTGGGGGGTCTCGGTCAAAGTGGCTTCCCCTACCTTCTGCCCCTGCGGGTTGGCCAGCGTCGCCTTGGCCGTGGTCGGCGAACTCTGGCCGCAGCCGAGCACCAGGGCCAGCGCCAACCCCATTCCTAACGCCAAGATTTTCCGTGGCATCATTGCACCTCTCCTGATCATATTTCCTCATTCCCCATCGGCCCGCGCCTCGCAAGGAATTTCATTAAAGTTAAGACATTCAGGAAAATAATCCAGAGCGGAAGGATTTTTTTGGATGATATAGACTGCTACCTCAAAACGAGATTTTTGATCCGCCAGGCCCGGTGCCGGATAATATGCGAATCGCTGAGGGCGTTTGCAAAATTATTTTGAATAATAAAAAAGAAAAGCAATGAGTATTTTTAATTATTTTTCAATGGCCAAAATTTGCATTTTTACGCGAAATCTCTTAACAAAGTTTACGGTTTGGACCCAGGTAAAGTTTTGGTAGGTCAATCCCGAACAGCTCCAGGCCGGAATGCTGGGGCAAGGTCCTTATTGCTGCCAGCGGTGCACAAGAAAAGTCTTGGGAAGCCGATTCAGTCAAGCACGGCTACTTCACCTATTATTTTCTTGATGGTCTCCATAAGAATCAGGGAGCTCTGCAAGATTCTTTCAATTATGCCAGTCCATTAGTCACCCAACGAGTGAGAGATGAAAAGGAAGTGCAATAAATAGTTCCCATTTATCTCAAATTAATGTAAACTATTATTCATGGAAAAAGTTGATGCCCGTTCACTGTCACCGAAAGCTCAAGAGAGACTCCGTCAACTTGCCG